>JAEUJK010000330.1 GCA_016794735.1 Gemmatimonadota bacterium
TGAACACGGTGGTGTCGCAGCCTCGACAGGCGGCGATCGGCCTCGGCATGGTGGCACTCGGCGCCCCGGCGTACTACGCCTGGCGGGCACGCACGCGGGCGTAAGCGTCGGCGAGTTGCCTCTGGTGCACACGCGTTCCGCCTCGTATGTCTGTATACAAATTGGAGCCCTCAACGCAGGAGGAGAGATGATGACGTGGACGAGTCGATGGCGCTGGCGCAGTATGCGGTGGTCGCACCTGGCAGGCGCCCTGGCCGTGTTGGCGGTGTCGGGCGAGCGCCTCGCCGCACAAACCGGTGTCGTCGGGGGCACGGTCGTCGATGCGCGGACGCTTCGCGGCCTCGACGGTGCCCAGGTGCAGGTCGATGGCACGACACTCGGGGCCCTCACCGACGGCTCCGGAAGCTTTCGCATCACGGGGGTCAGCGGCGCGCAGGTGACGCTGCAGGTGCGTCGCCTCGGCTTCAAGCCGGCGACCGTCACGGCGCGCTCCGGCCAGACCGACCTCCGCATCGTGATGAGCGAGCAGGTCGCGTCGCTGAGTGAAGTCGTGATCACCGGGACGGCCGAGCCCGTCGAGAAGCGCGCGATCGGCAACGCGGTCACCAAGGTGGATGCGGCGAGCCTGCAGTCCATCGCGCCGGCGCCGGACATGACGACGCTCCTCAACGGCAAGGCGGCGGGCGTCGTGATGACGGGCGGGTCGGGCGCGGTTGGCTCCGGTCCGCGCATCCGCATCCGCGGCGCGGCGTCGCTCTCGCTGAGTGACCAGCCCCTCATCTACGTCGACGGCGTGCGCATCGCGAACGACGTGTCGACCGGTCCGCGCTCCCAGTTCTTCTCGTCCGGCGTCATCTCGCGCCTCAACGACATCGATCCCGAGAACATCGAGAGCATCGAGGTCATCAAGGGGCCGGCGGCCGCGACGTTGTACGGCACCGAGGCCAACAACGGCGTCATCCAGATCATCACCAAGCGGGGGAAAGCCGGCCGCTCGGTCTTCACGACCAACATCCGCCAGGGCGGGAGCTGGTTCCAGAACGCCGAGGAGCGCATTGGCCAGACGTATCGCCGCCTGGCCGATGGCACGATCTCAGCGTGGAACCCGGTGGCGATCAATCGCGCGGCCGGGATGGACCTCTTCAAGACCGGGCTCTCGCAGTCGTACAACCTCGGCTTGAACGGCGGGACGGATGTCGTGAAGTACAACTTCACGGGGTCCTACGACAACGATAAGGGGATCGAACCGACCAACTCGCTGTGGCGCTGGTCGGGATCCGGCAACGTCTCGCTGTCACCGTACAAGAACCTGGACATCCAGGCGGTCTTCAATACCAACCAGTCCGTGGTGAACGTCCCGCTGGAAGCGGGCGGTGGTGCCTGGTTCTCCCTGTACTTCGGCCAGACGCCGGTCACCGACGCCGAGAAGTTGCGGCGCGGCTATTTCTCCGCTCCGCCGGAAGCGTTCTGGGGTGCGTTCAAGCAGTGGCAGGCGGTGAAGCGCACCACGGGAAGCGTGCAGATGACGCATCGCGTGGGCACCTGGCTCAACCAGCGGCTGGTGGTGGGTAACGACCTCACGGGTGAGGACAACGTCAACCAGACGCAGCGGATGGGGCCGTTCTTCCGCCAGTTCTTCACCAGCCCGGTCGACCAGAACGGCAACAAGGCCACGCGTCGTCGCGAGCTGAACGTCACGTCGATCGACTATGCGGCCTCGCTCAAGAAGGCGCTCTTCGGGGTGCAGACGAGCACGAGCTTCGGGGCCCAGTACTTCCGGCGCCAGACCTACGCCGTCGCTGCGCGCGGTGAAGGCTTCCCGTCGGGTGGGTTGACCCTCGTGGACGCCGCGGCCACGACCTTCGGTGGTGAGGACTTCTTCGAGAACTCCACCGTCGGTTTCTACGGCCAGGAGCAGGTGAACCTGAACGACCGGATGTACCTCACCGCCGCGCTGCGCGTCGACAACAACTCGGCGTTCGGCGAGGACTTCAACTGGGTGACGTACCCCAAGGTGTCCGGCACCTGGGTGATCAACGAGGAGCCGTGGTTCAAGTTCGACTGGATCAACAGCATGAAGCTGCGTGCCGCCTACGGACAGACCGGCCAGCAGCCCGACGTGAACTCGGCGCTCCGGACCTACTCGGCCACCACGGGCGGCGACGGCAACCCCGCCGTCACCCCGCTGTCGCTGGGTAACCCGAGCCTCAAGCCCGAGCGTGCAGGAGAAATCGAGCTGGGCTTCGACGCCACGTTCCTCAACGAGCGTGTGAGCGCCGAAGTGACCTGGTATCGTCGCGACACGAAGGACGGCATCCTGTTCCAGGATGTGCCGCCGTCGAGCGGCTTTGCTGGCCAGCGCGTCGTGAACATCGGCGGGATCCGGAGCACCGGCATCGAGCTGCAGACGCGCTACAACGCCCTCAACCGGCGCAACCTGAACCTGGACTTCGGCTTCAACATCTCGAACAACGACAACGAGATCACGAGCCTCGGCAACACGGCCGCGCTGGCGAAGGATCCGCTGGGTGTGCCGTTCATCCAGATCGGTGGCAACCGCAACACGATCGGCAAGGCGGTGATGACGTGGTACGACTACAAGGTGCGCAGCGCGACGTACAACGCGACGACGCGCCGCGCCGAGAACATGAAGTGCGACGACGGCAAGGGCGCTGGTGGCGTCGTGGACTGCCTCACCTCGGCGGGCCAGCCCAACGCCCCGCGTGTCTTCATCGGTCGTGCCGACCCGTCCGTGGAAGGGTCGTTCAACACCACCGTGACGGCGTTCCAGAAGTGGCGCCTGTACGGGCTCGTGGACTTCAAGGGTGGGCATCGCGTGCTCAACAACAACGATCGCGCGCGCTGCCAGGTGTTCAACCAGTGCATGGCGAACATCGAGCCGGAGAAGTACGACCCGGTCTTCGTGGCCCAGGCGCAGTCGAACGGCATCCTGCGCGAGTTCACGTACCAGAAGGCCAAGTTCGCGCGGTTGCGTGAGGTGTCGGCGAGCTACACGCTCGGCCAGGACCTCGCGGGATGGGTCGGGGCGCGCTCCGGCATGCTGACCCTCTCGGGCCGCAACCTCGCGTTGTGGACCCCGTACGGCGGCACCGATCCCGAGAACTTCTTCACGCTGCAGCAGTTCGTTCGCCTCGAACAGGCCCAGGTGCCGCCGTTGGCCCAGGTGCTGTTCTCCGTCTCCCTCTCCTACTAACCGGCCAAAGCCAGGAGCGAATCCATGAAGACCCGCTCTTTCGCCCGGACGCGCCGGATGACCATCGGCGCGACGGCCCTGCTGCTCGGCAGCGGGACCCTCACGGCATGCGATACCCTACTGTCCGCGGATGCCCCCAGTCGCATCCTCGAGACCACCCTCCTCCAACCGTCCAACGCGACGGTGATCGTGTCTGGTGCGATCGCCGACTTCGAGTGCGCGCTGGGCAATTACGTGCTCGCCGGCGGAACGATCGCCGATGAGTTCATGGATTCCCAGGCGAACGCGGCCACGTGGGACATTGACCGTCGCTCCAGCAACCCGTCGTCGGCGTTGTATGCCACCGGCGCGTGCGGCGGCTTTGGCGTCTACACGCCGGTCTCCGTGGCGCGCTTCCAGGCGGACCAGGCCGTGAAGCTGTTGACCAGCTGGACGGATGCGCAGGTGCCCGGGCGCCTCCCGCTGCTCGCTCGTGCGGCGGCGTATTCCGGATACGCGCACATCCTGCTCGGTGAAGGGTTCTGTTCGGCGGCGGTCGACCTTGGCCCCGAGCTGACGCCGACGCAGGTGTTCGCGCTTGCGGAAGCGAAGTTCACCACCGCCATCAACACGGCGGGGGTGCCGGACAGCGTCCGCTACATGGCCCTCGTGGGTCGCGCGCGCGCACGCATCAACCAGGGGAAGAAGGCGGAGGCCGCGGCCGACGCGTCCCTGGTGCCGAACAACTTCGTGTTCAACGCACGCACCACCGCTGCTGCCGGTCGCGCCGAGAATCGCCTCTTCCGTGTGAACAACACGAGCGGCACGGTCACGGTGGACACGCAGTACCGCAACATGACGGTTGGCAACGTTCCTGATCCGCGCGTGCCGGTGGTCGATGCGGGACGCGGTGGATCGCTGCCCGCGGTGCGCTTGTGGTCGCAGAACAAGTACACCTCGCTCACCGCTCCCATCCCGATCGCCACGTGGCGCGAGGCGCTCCTCATTCGCGCCGAAGTTGCTGGTGGCCAAACCGCGGTGGGCATCATCAACCAGCTCCGGTCGCGGTTTGCCGGCCTGCCGACGTTTGCGTCGACGGACGAAGCGGCGATCCAGGCGCAGGTGGTGGAGGAGCGTCGGCGCGAGTTGTTCCTCGAAGGCCAGCGGCTCTACGACACGATCCGCTTCAATGTGCCCTTCAAGCCCGCCGCAGGGGCGCCGTTCCCCAACGGTGGTGGGACGTACGGCACCAACAAGTGCCTTCCGCTCCCCGACATCGAGCGGCTGAACAACCCGAGCATCAACCGCGCGGGGTGATACCTGCATGACGCACGGTCGAGGCCCGCACGCGTTCCTGCGCGTGCGGGCCTCGCGTTTCACTGTCCCAGTGGTGCACCCTTTTCCACGACACGCCTTCGACGGACCCCATGATCTCCCCACGCCACCTGCGTCTCGTCCTTCCCCTTCTCGCCTGCGTGGCCCCACTGGCAGCCGCGCAGGCGCGGCTTGGCCCCGATGCACGATTCGCCCGTGTCGCCGAGGCGATGGAACCGTTCATTGAACACGAGATGAAGGACAAGGGACTGCCCGCGCTGTCGCTGGCCCTCGTCGAAGGGGACCGCATCGTGTGGTCGCGCGGATTCGGCCTGGCGGATTCCGCGCAGCGTCGCGAGGCCACGGCGGAAACGATCTATCGCGTGGGTTCGGTCTCGAAGCTCTTCACGGACATCGGGGTGATGCAGCTGGTCGAGCGTGGTGAGCTGGACCTGGATGCCCCGATCACGCGCTACCTCCCGGACTTCCGTCCTCGCAACCCGTTCGGCGGGACGATCACCTTGCGACACCTGATGTCGCATCGATCGGGGCTCGTGCGCGAGCCTCCGGTGGGGAACTACTTCGAGACGAGTGAGCCATCGTTGGCGCGCACGGTCGCGAGCCTCAACCGGACGTCGCTGGTGTACGCACCGGGGACGCAGACGAAGTACTCGAATGCGGCGATCGCCGTGGTGGGGTATGTGCTCGAGCGCGTGAAGGGCCAGCCGTTCGCGACCTACCTGAAGCGTGCGGTGCTCGATCCCATGCAGATGACGGGGGCGGCGTTCGTGCCGCCAGCGACCCTGGCCCGCGATGGGGCGAAGGGGGTGATGTGGACGCGTCACGGCACGACGTTCGCGGCGCCGACCTTCCAGCTGGGGATGGCGCCGGCGGGCAGCATGTACGCGACCATGCCGGAGCTGGCGCGTTTCATGTCGACGCTGTTCAACGGGGGCGCGCCCGTGTTGTCCCGCGCGTCCCTCGAGGCGATGTGGACCCCGCAGTTCGCTCCGGCCGGCACCACCGACGGGTTCGGGCTGGGCTTTGCGTTAGGCACCCTCGACGGCCAGCGCATGGTGCGGCACGGTGGCGCCATCTATGGCTTCGCGACGGAACTGGTCGCGCTGCCCGCGGCTCGGCTGGGGGTTGCCGTCTCGGCGTCGAAGGACTTCGCGAATGGGACGGTCGAGCGCATTGCGTTGGAGGTGCTGCGCCAGGCGCTCGCGGCGCAGGGGGG
>JAEUJK010000437.1 GCA_016794735.1 Gemmatimonadota bacterium
GTCGGTCGGGCGAGTGGAAACGTCGTCGGGGTCGTAGGTTGTGGGCATGTCCGATCCCTCCCTTGCTTGCGCCTGCCTCGGCCCCTCCGGCGATCACCTGACGCGCCGTGACTTCCTTGCCGCGACCGCGGTGTCGCTCCCCGCGCTCGGCTGGCCGGCGCACGCGGCGGCGCCACCGCGACAACCGGCGCGCGACTTCGTGCTCGAAGGCTCGTGGGCCCTGGTCCAGCGTGGCGAGAGCCAGGTGCTGGTTCCTGACGCCTCGGTGCGGGTCCGCGGTGGTGCGATCGTTGAGGTGCGTGAGGGGCGCATCCCGGGAACGATCCGGCGGATCGACGCACGCGGGTTGCTCCTGCTCCCGGGATTCATCTCGGGCCACACCCACGCCGCGAGTGGTAGTCCGACGCGCGGGATCATCGAGGCCGGCCGATCGTACCAGCGTCCGCTGGAAATCGTGGAGACGTTAGGCGACGACGACCTGGATGCCCTCACCGCGTACAACGTGGCGGAGTTGCTGCGATCCGGCTGTACCTCGCACCTGGAGATGAGCCTGTCGCTGCGCCAGGCGCAGAGTTACGTGCGGGTGGCTCGGCGGTGGCATGTGCGCGGCTTTCCGGGCGGGATGGTTCCGGGGACGGCGCGGCTTTTTCCCATCTGGCGTCGCACCAACGACCAGGTCCTGCACGATTCGGTCGCGGGAACCCTCGCGGAGATCGACGCGAATCGCCGGTTCGCGCTCTCGGTGAACGGCGCCGAAGACGGGCTGATCCGCCCGATGATGACCCCACACGCCACCGACACCCACACGCCCGACACGATGCGTGCACTGCTGGCCGCGGCTCGCGAGCTGGGGAACGGGCTGCACATACACCTGGCGCAGGGTGTCGGCGAAACGCGCACGGTGCAACGACTGTGGGGAAAGACGCCGGTGCAGTGGATGGAGGAACTGGGAGCGTTCGAGTTGCCGGTCTTCGGGGCGCACATGAGTGGCGCCACGCCCGAGGATTGGGAGGTGATGAAGCGGCACGGCGCCGTCTATTCACATTGTCCGTCCGGCGGTGGGGCGGGAGCCTCGAGCGGCACACAGCCGTATCCGGAGGCGCTCACCGCGGGGGTGCGCACCAATGTCGGGATCGACACGCATTCGAACGACTACGTGGAGAACCTCAAGCTGGCCGTGATCTGCGGCCGGGCGCGCGCGCGTGTGTTGAACGCGGCCACGCGGTCCACGCTCAAGCTCCCGACGATCCAGGACGCCGTGCATGGGGCAACGTTAGGCGCGGCGCAGGGACTCCGGCGCGACGACCTCGGCCGGATCGCCGCTGGGGCCAGGGCCGACCTGGTGGCGATCGATGTCAGTGGCCTGCTGGTGGGAAGCGGCGCGCCGGGCCCCGAGCCGCTGAGCAACCTCCTCTACGCCAATGGCCTCAGCGTGCGGCACGTCTTCACCGAGGGATACGCCCAGGTGCTCGATGGGCGCCTGGTCGTGGACGATGAGGTGCGCGTCGTCCAGCGCGGGGCGGCCGTGGTGCGGCGGATCTGGGCGCAGCTGCAGCAGGAAGGTTGGTTCCGCGGTTGAGC
>JAEUJK010000471.1 GCA_016794735.1 Gemmatimonadota bacterium
CCCACCACGCGTCCCATCTTCATCGGTGGGCCAGGCTTTCGGGGGTGAACGGCGCCGGCAGCAGGTTCCCCAGCCGCCACGCCGCGCGCTTGCCATCCACGGTCACACTGATCACTTCGAGGTCGGGCGCAAACTCCACCAACGCCTGACGACACAGCCCACACGGGGGCGTGGGTTCGGTGGCTTCCGTTGCCACCACCACGCGCACGAAGTCACGACTCCCCGCCACCACGGCCGCCGACAGCGCCGAACGCTCGGCGCAGATGCCCGCCGGGTACGACGAGTTCTCGACGTTGCATCCCGAGAAGGTCCGCCCGTCCCGCGTCACCAGGGCCGCTCCCACCCGGAAGTTCGAATACGGCGCATACGCGTGCTGCATTGCGCCGAAGGCCGCTTCCACCCCGGGCTCCGCGGCCGTCATGCGACGACCTCGCGCAGCATCGACGTCCCACGCCCGCGGAATGAGACCCCGAGCCACTCCCCGATCGTTGCCCCGACATCGGCGAACGTCGCGCGCTCGGCCAGCCGGACCGGACGCACGCGAGCGCCGACCATCAACAACGGCACACGCTCACGCGCGTGATCGGTGCTGGGCGTCGACGGGTCGTTCCCGTGGTCAGCGGTAATGAACAGCAGGTCGTCCTCCTGGAGTCCTGATAGCAGGCTCGGCAGCGCATCGTCGAACTGCCGCAATGCCCCGTAGAACCCCGGGACGTCATTCCGGTGCCCGTAGAGCTGGTCAAAATCTACTAGGTTCGCGAAGAGCAGCCCACCTGCCCGGCTCCTCAGCCACTCGTCGACCAGACGGATCCCCTCCGCGTTGTCCCGGGTGTGGGTCGAGCGGATCCCCCGGCCGGCGAACAGGTCGTCCACCTTCCCCACTCCGTCGCGGGCGATGCCGGCCGCGGCCAGGGCATCCAGCAGTGTCTCCCCCGTCGGCTCGATCGAGTAGTCCCTGCGGTTCGCTGTGCGGGTCCACGCCCCGGACGGGCCAACAAACGGACGCGCGATCACCCGGGAGACGTTGTGGGGCGCCACGAGCATCTCGCGCGCCACCTGACATCCGCGATACAACTCCTCGAGCGGGATCACCCCTTCGTGGGCAGCGATCTGGAAGACGGAGTCCGCCGATGTGTAGAGGATCCACGCCCCCGTCCGCGCCTGCTCATCGGCGAAGCGCGAGATCACGTCGGTGCCGCTGCCAACCACGTTCCCAATGACCGCGCGCCCGGTGCGGCGCGCAAACTCCTCCACGACCTCAGCCGGGAACCCCTTGGGATAGGTGGGAAAAGGCTGCGCGAGATGCACGCCGCACAACTCCCAGTGGCCCGTCGTCGAGTCCTTTCCTGCCGACGCCGGCTGCAGCGTGCAGCGCGCCGCTGTCCCCCGACCAGACGCCAATCCCTCCAACGGCGCCAGGTCGCCGAGGCCGAGTCTTTCGAGGGACGGGAGCGAGGCGTTAGGCGTGGCCGCAAGAACGTGGCCCAGGGTATGGCTCCCCACGTCCCCATACTGCCGGGCGTCGTGGGCCTCCCCGATGCCGACGCCGTCGAGGATCAGCAGGATCGCGCGACGTGCCATCAGGGCTCCAGGTAGATCCGGGGGACCCGCAGCTTGAGACCGACGAGCAGTTCATAGGACAACAGGCCGACTTCCTCCCCGATCACGTTGACGTCCAGCTGATCGTCACCGGCGCGCCCCAACAGGGTTGCCACATCGCCGTGCGCACACGGCACGTCGGTCACGTCCACCATCGTCATGTCCATCGTCACTCGTCCCACCACCGGCGCGCGTTTCCCGTTGAGCAGGACGGTCCCGCGCGACGAAAACAGCCGGCGGTAGCCGTCCGCATACCCGATGGGGAGCGTCGCGACGCGCGTTGGGCGCAAGGCTCGCCAGGTCGCGCCGTAGGACACACTCTCACCAGGGTCGACATCGCGCAGGTCGACGACACGGGCGCGCACGTGCGCCACCGCCTCAGGCCGGAGCGTGGATCCGGGACCACCGCCGACGCCGTAGAGGAAGACCCCGGGGCGAACGACATCCCAGGGCGACGGACGCTGCCGCTCGACCCCGGGGCTGTTCTCCGCATGGAGCACGGGTGGTCGCTCCGGGAGCAACGAAAGCGCTTCCTGAAACCGCTGCTCCTGGAGGCTCCGCGATCCGTCGTTCAGGTCGGCCGAGTGGAAGTGGGTGAACGCCCCCTCGGGCGGGTGTCGCAGGACGAGTTCACGCAGCTCCGCGACCCGGCGCCAGGAGATCCCCGCGCGGTTCATCCCGGTATCGATCGCGAGGTGCCACGCCCCACCCCCGGAGTTGATCCACGCCTCGACGAGCGTCGGCTCGCCAAGCGTTGGGGTTACCCCGGCCGCCCGAATCGACGGGAAGTCCCATGGCAGCGTGGGGCTGAAGACCAGGATGCGCTCGCGGATTCCAGCGGCACGAAGCTCCTCGGCCTCGGCGACAGTCGCGACGCCAAATCCCCAGACATCGGGGCCCGACAGGGTCTTCGCCACGGCCACCGCGCCGAGCCCGTAGGCGTCTGCCTTGACCATGGGAATGAGCGGGCGACCGGACTGCCGCGCGATCTGGATGGCGTTGCGGCGAATGGCCTCCAGGTCGACCTCAAGCCACGCACGCGCCGTTCGCGAATCCATTGACCCCGGGTCGAAGGGTCGGGTAGTATAGGACTCGAGAGGATACTATGCAACCCAAGGCCACGCTTGAAGATACGCTCGTCCTGATGAAGGACTTGCGAGCCCGCTGCGAGTGGGATGCGGCGCAGACGCACGACTCCCTGCGACCCTATCTCGTCGAGGAAGCTCATGAGCTCGACGATGCCCTCCGGGCCGGTGACGACACCCACATGAGGGAGGAACTGGGCGACGTGCTGCTCCAGGTCCTCTTCCACTCCGTCGTGGCCGAGCAACGCGGCGCCTTCGACATTGGCGACGTCGCCGCCGGGCTCATCGCCAAGATGCACCGGCGGCACCCCCACCTGTACGGAGACGGGGTCAGGCAGGACTGGGAGACGATGAAGGCCGCGCGCCGCGCCTCCATCGAGGACGGTCTCGCCTCGGGGCTCCCCGCCCTCCATCGCGCCCACCGGCTGCAGGACCGCGCCGCGGGTGTGGGATTCGACTGGGACGACATCCACGGCCCGGCAGACAAGGTCGCCGAGGAACTCGGCGAGGTTCGATCGGTCATCGACGAACCCGAAGACACCGCAGGCCGACAAGACCGGCTGGAAGGCGAACTCGGCGACCTGCTCTTTGCCGTGGTCAACCTCTGCCGGAAGGCCAACGTCCATGCCGGGCTCGCCCTCGACCGGGCCAATGCGAAGTTCACACGCCGGTTCACGGCCATGGAGCGGCTCGCCGCAAGCCGGGACATCGACGTGAAGACCGCAGGGCTCGCGGTCCTCGACCCGCTCTGGGACGAGGTGAAGGCCGGCGAGCGCCAGTCGTAGCCACACGGCGCGGTTGCCTGGGGGACAAAACAACAAGCCCGGAGCCGTGGAGGCCCGGGCCTGTTTGTTCAGTGCCTTGTCCGACGCCAGCGTTCCTGGCCCCGCGCGGGAGACAGGGTCAGGCCCCGAATCCCGACGGCGCCTTCTCCTCGCTTGGCGACTCGAGGACCTTCTTGAAGCAGGCGAGCGTCCCCGCCCACACGAGGACGAGGGAGAAGATCATCGTGGCCCAGCCGGCTGCACTCAGCGGCTCGGCTTGCCGCACAGTTTCCTGGATAAGCATGGTCAGTCCGCGGGTTGACGGTCGTCGATATCGAGCCCTTGTGCGCGCCAGCGCTGCTCACCAATCCGGGTGACGGCCAGCAGGAAGATGATCAAGCCGACGATCGTGAGCATCGCCACGCGCGAGCCGGTGCTCGACCACGCCGCGGTTAACGAGGGGCCGAGGTTCTGGAAGCAGAAGGCGGTGAACACGATGATGAGGTACGCCGGTGCGATGTACTTCATCACGATCTTGAAGAACGTCGGGATCTGGATCGAGGCGCCGGCGTGGATCTCCTTCCACCCGCGCTCGAGCCCGAAGACCCACGAGAAGTAGATGATCTGCACCCCGGCCATCACGAAGATCAGGAAGGTGCCGACCCAGAAGTCCATCGTGTTCCAGTAGGCCCCGTCCTTCGTGAACCAGAAGGTGAAGATCGACCCAAGGGTCCCCAGCGCGCCGATCATCAGGGTCGCCTTGCCGTGGGCCCAGCCGAGGGCCTCCTTCACCAGGGCAACCGCTGGCTGGTACATCGAGAGCGAGCTGGTGATCGCCGCGAGGAAGAGCATGAAGAACCACGCCGCCCCCACCACGTTGCCCAGCGCGCCCATGTGCGCAAACACCACCGGGAGCGTCGCGAAGCCGAGTGAGAACGACCCCGTCGCCACCGCCGCGGTCGTGCCACTCACGCCGAGGAAGACAAACGCGGCCGTGAGGGTGATCATCCCGCCGAAGCCGACCTCGAACAACTCGTTGGTCGCCGACGCCGTCAGCCCGGAGAGCGCCACGTCGTCGTTCTTCTTCATGTACGACGCGTAGTTGATGATCACGCCAAAGCCAACCGACAGCGAGAAGAAGATCTGCCCCGCCGCCGCGAGCCACGTCTGGGCGTCGCCGAGCTTGGAGTAATTCGGGTTCCACATGTAGCCGAGCCCGTTGATCACGTTCTGCTCGGGGACGGTGGGATCAGGAGTGCCCAGCGTGAGTACGCGGATAAGCACACCCACGGCAATCACGGCCATCGCCGGCATCGCGTAGGAGCAGAACTTCTCGATCCCCTTCGAGAGCCCGCGGAACACGAACCACATGTTGATGACGAAGACCGTCATCCACGAGATCAGCGTGAACTTCGAGTCGCCGGTCAGCAGAATCCCGTCCTGGTCAGCGCCGGTGAAGCTGCGGTAGTACGCGCTGGAGGTTGCGACCTGGTCGGCGATCGGGGCGTTGACGTCCACTCCCACGCCACCCGTGAGGTACTTGAGGAAGTACCCGAAGGTCCACGCCTCGATGAACGTGTAGTAGAACGCCACGCCGAG
>JAEUJK010000475.1 GCA_016794735.1 Gemmatimonadota bacterium
GCAGGTCACTGGCGCCACTGCTCGCGGCAGCGCCACCACCGGGCTGTGCGCACGCGGCACCGGCGGCGGCCAGTCCGGAAGTCGTCAGGAAGGTGCGTCGGGAAAGCATGGAATCAGGGCGAAGGTCAGTGCGCGCCCGGCTCGAGGCCGGCCCCCGGACCCGCCATGAAGCGGGCCGACACGAGGAGCCGCGAAGATGCCCCGCGGGACACACGACCGACAGGGGCGGCTCGCGCAATGCGTGGAGAGGCGCAACCTTACGCCATGGTCTCCCTGGACATCGTCACGCTCCTCTTCCTCGCCGCGGCTGTGGTGGTCGTGCTCTTTCGGCGCACACCCCTCACCGGACGACAGAAGTACCTGCCGTGGGCAGCGCTCGCCCTCGCGGCGGTGCACTTCCTCTTCATCCGGCGCCCGACCTTCCTCCCGGCCTACGGCGTCGCCGTCGCCGTCTTCTTCACGATACGCCCGGCCACGTACGTGAACCTGATGCTTCGCCGAACGATGGGGGTCGCGTCGCTGCTGGCGCTCCTCACGGTCTCCGTGCTGGCGTGGGCCTTCCCGGCCATCCAGCTCCCGGCGCCGACGGGTCCATACCAGGTGGGAAGTCGCTGGCTCACCGTGGTCGACAGCACACGCGTCGAGGACTTCGTCGGAGACAGCGCGGTCAAGCGTGCGCTGGTGCTGCGGGTCTGGTATCCGGCGGACACCGTGGTGCGAGAGGTGTCTCCACTGATGCTGGCCACGCAGTCCCAAGTGCTCGCGAAGGCGATGAACCTCCCGGCGTTTGCCTTCCAGCATCTCGCGCGCACGCCCACCCACACGCACCCCGACCTGCCCCTGAGCCGCCGTTCCCCAACCTGGCCCGTCGTCCTGTTCTCCCACGGATTCGGGATCGGCTACGAGTCGCAGAACACGGTGCAGATGGAGGAGCTCGCGTCGCACGGGTATGTCGTGGTGAGCATCGATCATCCGTACGAGGCTGGCGCGGTCGTCTTTCCCAACGGCCCCGTCATCCGCCTGGCCCCCGCCCCCGTCAGCGACCCGGCCACCACACAGCGACTGCTGCCACACCTCAAGACGCTGGCGAGTGAATCGGACACGAGCGCCCTCAAGCGCGCGACGGCGGAGATGCGCGCGGTCATGAAGCTCGACCGGTCGATCGATCGCTGGGTGCGCGACACCCGCTTCGTGGCCGACCTACTCGCCCAGTGGGACTCGACGGCCCTGCTTCCCGGCTTTGGGGGCCGCCTCCGCACCGACCAGCTTGGCGTGTTCGGCATGTCGTTCGGTGGAACCACTGCGGCAGCCTTCTGCGCCGTCGATCCCCGGTGCGCGGTCGGGGTGAACCTGGACGGCCTCACCTTCGGCGCAGCCGTGGACACAGCCATCGCGCCCCCGTTCCTCTTTGCGACCTCCAGCGGCAATCCGCGCATGTTCGACACCGAGTTCCATCGGGCGACGGGGCCGGCCTGGCTCATCAACGTCGCCGGGGCCAATCACCTGGACTACACCGACCTCGGCTACGTCTCGCCGCTCTTCGTGAAGCTCGGTGTGCTGGGCGGCATTCCTGCCACGAAGATGCGGGAGATCATGAACGCCGCGGTGCTTGGGATGATGGACGCACACCTGTCG
>JAEUJK010000569.1 GCA_016794735.1 Gemmatimonadota bacterium
TGATCGGCATCATCATGGGGAGCAAGTCCGACTACGAACACATGCAGCACGCGGCCGCGATGCTCGACGAGCTGCAGGTGCCGTACGAGATGCGCGTCGTGTCCGCACACCGCACGCCGGACTGGATGTTCGAGTACGCGACCACGGCGGCACCGCGCGGGCTCAAGGCCATCATCGCCGGCGCCGGTGGGGCGGCCCACCTTCCGGGAATGGTCGCGGCCAAGTGTGTGGTCCCGGTCCTCGGCGTCCCGATCCCCGCGACCGTCCTCAACGGGCAGGATGCGTTGCTCTCGATCGTGCAGATGCCGGCGGGCGTCCCCGTCGGCACGCTCGCGATCGGCAAGCCGGGGGCCATCAACGCGGCGATCCTCGCGGCCGAGATTGTCGGCAACGAACGCCCCGAGGTGCGCGAGCGCCTGGTCGCGTGGCGTGCGTCGCGCCGCGACGAGGTCCTCGGCCAGACCCTCCCGTGAGCGTGATCCTTCCCGGGGCCACCATCGGGATCCTCGGTGGGGGCCAGCTCGGCCGCATGACGGGGATGGCCGCGCGCTCGTTAGGCTACGACGTTCACGTCCTCGACCCCGATCCGCATTGCTCGGCCCGGGCCGTCGCCAGCCGGGTGATCACCGCCCGCTTCGACGACGCCGACGCCGCGGCCGACCTCGCGCAGGAGTGCGACGTCGTCACGCTGGAGATCGAGCAGATCGCCCGGCCCGCCCTCGAGGCGGTCGCCAACGTCGCCCCGCTGCGCCCGCGCGCCGAAGCGGTCTTCACCATCCAGGACCGCATTCGCCAGCGCACCTGGCTCGACAAGCACGGCTTTCCGGTCGGGCCGTTCCGCGCCGTCTCCACCGCGGACGAATGCGCGGAGGCGGTGGCCGCACTCGGCCCCTCCATCTGCAAGGCCCCGATGGGCGGCTACGACGGACGCGGGCAGGTGCGGGTGAAGACCCCGGACGAGGCCCGCGCCGCGTGGCACACGTTAGGCAGCGGGCGCGTCATCGTCGAGCAGTTCCTGTCGCTCGACCTGGAGCTCTCGGTGCTCGTGGCGCGGCGCGAGGACGGCGCGAGCGTCACCTATCCGCCCGCCGTGAACCATCACGTGGACGGCGTCCTCGACTGGTCCATCTGCCCGGGCCCGCTCCCCGAGCCGGTCATCACCCATGCCCGCCAGGTGGGTCACGCGATCGCCGAGACGATGGGAATCGTCGGGCTGATCGCCTGCGAGTTGTTCCTGACCACCGATGGGCGGTTGCTCGTGAACGAACTCGCCCCGCGTCCGCACAACACCTACCACCATTCCGAACGCGGCGTCTCCACGAGCCAGTTCGAGCAGCTGGTGCGTGCGGTCTGCGGCCTTCCGCTGGGTGAGGTGCGGCCCATTGCCCCTGCCGCGATCGCCAACTTGTTAGGCGACCTGTGGGAGGGGATCGTGCCGGATGTCACCGGGGCGCTCGACATCCCGGACGTGCGGCTCCACTTGTACGGCAAGACCTCCGCGCGTCCCGGGCGGAAGATGGGGCACCTGTCCGCGGTGTCGGCATCGACCGACGTCGCGCTCGATCGGGTGCTGGAAGCACGGCGTCGGTTCTCGCGCCAGGCGTCACCAGGCTGACCCCCCACAACGCAGCGGGGGCGGGACCGGGTGAACACCCCAGTCCCGCCCCCGCTTCATTACCCGGGGTTCAGGCGCGGTTGCCCGCGGCCTTCTGTCGGGTCAGGCCACCAAAGCGGCGATCGCGCGAACGGAAATCCTCGATGGCCGCATCGAAGTCCGCGGTGCTGAACTCCGGCCACATGCGACGCGAGAAGACCAACTCGGCGTAGGCGCACTCCCAGAGCAGGAAGTCGGAGAGCCGCTGCTCGCCGCCGGTGCGGATCAGCAGGTCGACGTCACCGGCGCTGCCGTCATCGTGGTTCACGCTGGCGAGCAAC
>JAEUJK010000595.1 GCA_016794735.1 Gemmatimonadota bacterium
GCGCCGCGGGACCGGGACCCGCATCGAGGTGCGCGTGCCGGACCCGTCCGCGAACCCCTACCTCGCGCTTGCGGTGATGCTGGCCGCGGGGCTGGACGGGATCGAGACGAAGGCCGACCATCGCGAGCCGGTGGACACGAACATCTTCGAGATGTCGTTCCGCGAGAAGCGTCGCCTGCGCATCGACGACCTGCCACACGACCTCAACGAGGCGTGCGACGAGCTGGAGAAGGACGACGTGATCCTCGAGGCGCTGGGCCGTCACATCGCGACGCACTTCCTGGATGCGAAGCGGCAGGAGTGGCGCGAGTACATCACCCAAGTGCACCAGTGGGAGCTGGAGCATTACCTGCTGAAATACTGATGTGCTGAACGCCTGGTGGGAGGGGCGGTCACCTGGCGCTGTCGGCAGCTGGCGCTTGTTGGGCTGCTCGCTGTCTGTTACGGTCGCCGCCCGGGCGTCATCGTACCCAGGTTGGGTTCAGCACGTCGCGAGGGGTAGCGTGCACAGGCCGCTCCTTCGTTCCGGTTCGACTGATGCGATACAACGTCCGGACACCATTCTCGATGCGCGTGAAGGCAAGCTCTGATCCGTCTGGCGACCAGTCCGGGCTGACGAGCTGATCCGCTGAGCGGACGAGGATCCTGCGGTCTGATCCATCGGGGCGGAGCGTGTACAGCTGCCACTCGCCCGTCAGGTCGGCCCCACTGCAGGCGATGATCGCCGCAACCGGTGACCAGCTTGGCGCATCACAGAAGGGCGCCGTTGTTGAGATGACCTGACGGGCGCTCCCATCAGCGCGTACCCGCTCCAGGCCCGCCATGCTCCGGAATGCGATCTCAGCCCCGGTGTGCGACCACGACGGACGGCTGTGGCTATCGAACAAGCCGGGAGTCGGATCGAAGGTGATCTGCTTCACCGCCTGGCCTTCGAGGTCCATGACGTAGAGGCGGCCGACAGTTCCGAACGGCGACGCGTGCGTACCGACAAACGCCAGGCGTCTGCCGTCAGGGGACCATGCGGGACTGCCATCGAAGCTCGTGGTGCTGGGCAGCTGGCGCACCTGAGTCAAGTCAGAACGCATGACGAAGATGCTGCCTTGCCCCGCAACGACGCTCGAGTACGCGATCCACCGCCCGTCGGGCGATCCGGCCGGCGCACTGTAACTGTTCTGGTCGAGCGTTACCCGCGTAAGGCGTGTGCCATCCGGGCTGACCGTCTCCAGCGCGAGGAAGGGCCCATACGCACGGGTCGCGTAGAGCAGCTTGCTTGTCGGGCCCACCTGCGTGACCCCGGACAGCACCTGCGCCGACCCGGCCGCCTCGACCGCTGTTGCGACCACACGTTCATTGGCGCATGCCACGACTGATCCCGTCGCGAGCAACAGCCAGGTCCCGGGCATCCTCAACCGCATGCGGCCATCCTCCGTTTGTCGGCTGCATTGGCAATTTGTGCCCGGAATGCTCCGACACAAGGGGAGCATCGGGCAGCGGACATGGTGACCGAAGCACCTGCGGCGAACCATCGGGACCACACGGCCTGCCCGTCATCTTCGTGGCGTCTGGCAGCCGCACGCCGCGTTAGGCACGCCCGGGCCGCAGCGTGACCTGCCGGGAGGCCGACGTGGATGGCACGAAGCGCGCGCCTGGTTATCACACCACCGCAGACGGTGATGGCTGCTCGCGCCTGAGGGGCGCTTGTCAGGGCCGGGAC
>JAEUJK010000362.1 GCA_016794735.1 Gemmatimonadota bacterium
TGGGTCCGCGGCGTCGAAGTGGAACGCCGATCGGCGTGATTCCACCCGCCCTCAGGCGGACCTTGCCGGGGGGCCCGGCAACGAATTCGTGCCCAAACCGGCCGGAATGCGTCAAATAGTCGGATTCCTGCCCCCGGAATGTCGACGTCGCATCTCACCAAGCTCAAGCGCAAGGCCGCCGAGTTCGAGCAGAAGAAGCAGTTCGACAAGGCGCTATCGCTGTATGTCCAATTCGTCGACGAGGCCGGACGCGACCTCGACGATGCGGACTTGCAGCTGTTCAATCGCGTGGGCGACCTGCTGACGCGACAGGGCAATCCGAGTGAGGCGCTGACGTACTACGAGAAAGCCGTCGACATGTATGCGGAGCGCGGCTTCCTCAACAACGCGATTGCGTTGTGCAACAAGATCCTGCGCCAGTCGCCGGCGCGCACTGCGGTCTACTACAAGCTCGGCAAGATCTCCGCGAGCAAGGGATTCCGCAGCGACGCGCGCAAGAACTTCCTCGAATACGCGGACCGCATGCAGAAGGCGGGGCAGCGCGAGGAAGCGTTGCGCGCCCTCAAGGAATTCGCCGACCTCTGTCCCGACCAGGACGACATCCGGTTGATGCTCGCCGAGATGTTGTCGCGCGATAGTCGATCGGCCGAGGCCATCGAGCAGCTCGAGCAGTTGTACGCGCGCCAGGAGGCCGAGGGGCGGGTGGCCGAGGCGCGCGCGACTGCAGACCGCATCAAGGCGATCGATCCGGACGCGACACCGCGTGGCACGGGGGCGTTCCAGGCGGTGAAGGGCAACGACCTCGTGTTCATCGACCTCGGGGACTCCACCTTCACCGCGGCCACGCGGCAGTCCCCGGTGCACCTCACCCCGGTCCCGCCGCCGCCGGTGGTGGAGACCGTGGATGTGAGCGGGGTGGCGGCCCTCGCGGGCCTCTCCATCACCTTCCTGCCTGACGAGTCGGAGGCGCCGCCAGCGCCATCGTTCGCCCGCCTCACGCCATTGCCTGGCCTGGAAACGGTGAGTGGGCCAACGCCCGATGCGGAACCGACGCCGGCACTTGCCGGGCTCGACCTCCCGGTCGCTCCGGAGGAAGCACCGACCCTCGAGGAAGGGCTCGATGTCGAGGTCACCGCGTTCGAGTCGTCGGACGAGATCGTGCCCCAGGTCGACGGGCTCGCCTCGGCCGTGGTGACCCTGACCGGGTCGCATCCATCGCTGGCGCCGCTGATCGAGGACCCGCCGATGTCGGGCGCGGAGTTCGGCAGCCTCTCCCTCGAGACCAACGAGGAAGAGCAGCCACTGCTCGAGCACGACCTCGGGTTGGCGTCGTCGTTGCCGCGACTCGACGAGCTCTCCGGGCCGGAGCAGGGCGAGATTCCGCCGCTCCTCGACGAGACGCCCGATGCCTGGGTGCAAGCCGCACTTGGGGCGCCGCGCAGTGACGTCAACCTCGAGCACCTGCTCACGCCACTGGGCATCGACGCCATCGTCGGCGTCGAGTCCGCGGACGAGTTCGAGGTGATCGTTCCCGCGGCCGAAGATGTCGACCCCGCGGCGGACCTGCTTGGCGCTGCGCTCTCGGAGTTGGCGCCCGGCGAGGATCCGTTCGATGCGCTCGACCCCGCGGCCTTCGCGGCGGTGGCAGACACCCCGGTTCCGACCTTGCCGGAGTTGTCGGTGATCGAGCCCGGCATCGAGGCGACCGGCGAGTCGACGGCAGCCGTGGAGTCGCTCTATCCGGAGTTCGAGGTGCCGTCGGCCTTCGTCGACGCGCTGCCGTTCGATGCCACGGCCGGTCGCGAGTTGTCGACGTCGGCCGAAGGCGAGGCCGTGTCCGAAGACGCCGCCGACGAGGTGCTGCCGACCTTCGCGGAAGCGCTCGTCGTCGATGAGGTCATTCCCGCCGAGACCGCGGTCAACGGTGAGGAACTGGGCGAAGTCGAGCCGGTCGTGGCCGCTGCGCCCGTCGAGGACCTCGAGGAAGTCGCCGCCGCTGCGTCCGTCGAGGAAGTCACGGCCGCGACGTCCGTCGAGGACGTCGAGGTGGTCGAGGTGGTCGAGGCTATCGCCCCCGTCGATCCTCTCGACATTCGCGAGTTGGACCTCGAACTCACCGAGGCGGAGACTCCCGAGCTCGTCGAGGCCGTCGCCCCCGCTGGGGCCGAGTCGTCGATCGACGACGCGGACCTCGTGGAGGCCATCGACCTCATCGCGACCGCGGGTCCGGTCGAGGAAGATGCGGACGAAGCCACGATCTCGTTGATCATCAGCGAGGAACTCGCGGCCGTTGCGGAGGCGTCGGAGGACGCGCGCCCATCGGCCGGCGGGATCCTCGACACCGCGGCGCTGCGGGCCGCGATGGACCAGGCGACCGCGAACGAGGCGGCGCGCGAAGACGCCATGCTCCGTGCCGCCTTCGAGGACGAGCGTGTTGAGCTGCCGTTGATCGACCTCGAGCGCGACGCGGCCACGGAAGAGGTGCCGACGTTCGACACGAACTCCGGCGAGATCGATGCGCTCCTCTCCGCGCCGCCCAGCTTCGACGAGGATGCGTCGCCGTTCGAGCCCGAGCCGCTCCCGCTCGACCTCGACGAGGCCAGCCCGCCGCCACCGTCCACCGAGGAATGGGTGCGCCCGGAAGTCCTCATCGATGGCGAGTGGCGCAACGAACATGTCGGGGACCTGGTCTCCGGCGAGATGTTCGTCATCGGCGAACGTCGCGACGTGTCGGCCCCGGAACCGGGCCCGATCTTCGATGACCTCTCGGCGGCGATGTTGTATGCGCCAGAGGAGACCGATGACCGCCCGCGCCTGACGCCGCGCGCGGAAGACGTCATCAGCGCACGCCCGACCCCGCGACACACGTTGTCGTTCGGGGGAACCGAGGCGCAGCTGCGGCGTCGCCTGGAACTCAACCCCACGGACGTCGGGTTGCGGCGCCAGCTCGCCGAGGCGTTGCTCGACCTGGGCGATCGCGAGGGCGGGCTCAACGAACTCGAGGCGGTGGTGAGCCACTTCGAGGCGCAAGGCAAACTGGAAGATGCAGGTGGCGTGGTCGACGTGATCCTGCGCGTCGTGCCGTTGTCGGTGCGGCATCACCAGAAGCGCGTGGAGTACGCGGCGCGCAGCGGCAATCGCGCCAAGCTGGTCGAGGCCTACACCGAACTCGGTGATGCCCTCTTCCGGTGCGGGGAGCCGGACAAGGCACGCGTGGTGTACACGCGCGTCGTCGAACTCGCGCCGACCAACGAACGTGCGCGGTTCGCGCTCGGGATGCTCTCGGCGGATCCGGGGACCCCGCGCCAGTCCGACGAGATTCCGGCGATCGAATCCGGGGTCCTCGGCGGGAGCCCGTCGCTGACCATCGCGAACCTCACCCCCGAGAGCGTCGAGGCCGAGCGGGGTCCGTCACCGGAGCCCGAGCCGCTGCTCGACGAGGTGGACGCGGCCTTCGCCAGCCCGACGATCGCCGAACAGCGACGCCGGACGTCGGAGTTGATGGCCGTCGAGGAATGGGCCTCGAAGGCTGAGCCGCCGGCACCGCAGGAACCGCCCAAGGGCGACTTCGTCGACCTCGGCGACTGGCTGCGTGGTGAGGGATCCCCTCGGTCCACCCGCATGGTGGCGTCGGACGTCGCGCCGTCCGGCGACGAGGCGGCCGACTTCGCCGAGATGCTCCGTCGCTTCAAGTCCGGGGTCGACCAGAACGTGGATGCCGAGGATTTCGACTCGCACTACGACCTGGGCGTGGCCTTCAAGGAAATGGGGCTGGTCGACGAGGCCATTGCCCAGTTCCAACGCTCGCTGCGGGGTGAGGCCCACCGGGTCCGCTCGTACGAGGCGTTGGGCCAGTGTTTCGTGGAGAAGGGCCAGTTCGATGTGGCGATCGCCCTGTTGCAGCGGGCGGCCGAGCAGCCGGGGGCGGACGTGTTCGCCCTGTGCGGTGTGCTGTACCTCCTGGGGTACTCCTGCGAGCAGGTGGGGCGCCGAGCGGACGCGATGCGTTATTTTCAACGCGTCTTTGCGGTGGATATCGCGTTCCGCGATGTTGCCGCACGTCTCGCCGCCCTGGAACGCTCTCCTCAGTGAACCTGAAAAGTCGCAGCATCGCACCGCCCGCACTCCAGGAGATCCAGGCGCCCGTCGCCGAACCCCTCGCGCGGGTCCTCGACGAGATGTGGCGCATCGTGGCGGTCGACTCCGAGTTCTTTCGCGGGGTCAACCAGCACCTCATGCTCATGAAGGGCAAGATGGTGCGTCCCACGTTGATGCTCCTCGCGAGTGAGGTCGAAGGGGCGGCACAGCCCCGGGTCGCCTCGTATGCCGCCGTCATCGAGCTGATCCACCTCGCGACCCTCGTGCACGACGATGCGGTCGACCATTCCGTGCTGCGACGCGGCATGCCGACGGTGAACAGCCTCTTTACCCACGAGGTGGCCGTCATCGCCGGGGACTTCCTCTACTCCCGTGCGGTGCAGGAGCTCGTGCGGCTGGGGGATCTCGAGGTGCTGCGCGTCTTTGCGAACGCCTCCAACGAGCTGACGGTCGGCGAGATGCGCCAGCTGGGGGCGCTCGATGCGCTCAGCTTCTCCGAGGACGACTACGAGTTCCTGATCAAGTGCAAGACGGCGGCGCTGTTCAAGGCGTCGTGCGAGGTCGGCGCCCTCTGTGGCGCCGCTGCGCACCGCGAGTCGCTTGCCACCTTCGGTGAGCGCCTGGGCATGGCCTTCCAGGTGGCCGACGACCTGCTCGACTACACAGCCGAAGCAGCGACCATGGGCAAGCCCACCGGGCTGGACCTGCGTGAGCACAAGGTCACGTTGCCCCTGATCGCGGCGCTGCGTTCGATGTCCCCGGCCCGTCGGGCCGTGGTGGACGCCCTGTTCGCGTCGCCGGAGCCTACGCCGGAGCAGGTCGCCGACGTCGTCGGCATCGTGCAGGACGAGGGGGGCTTGGATTACGCCCGCGAACGTGGGGAGCGGTACCTCGCCGAGGCCGAGGCCGCCGTGGCGGCCCTTCCGGAGTCCCGGGCGCGCCAGTCCCTGTTCGATGCCATGTGGTACGTCATGGACCGGAGGTCGTGATGCCCAAGACGCCGTCTGGGAAGCGCTCCGCGCTCTTCCACCTGCTGGTCCTGTCGAGCGGATTCGTGGTCGGGGGGTTCATGACCCATTTTGCCCGCCGGTTCCTCCCGGTCGGGGCGGTCAAGGAGTTTCTGACCACCGGGGTCAATCCGTCACTCGGCCCCTTGAACATCGACCTCGTTATCTTGAACTTCACGTTGGGCCCGATCGCCCTCGACGTCTCACTGCTCAGCCTGGTCGGGGTACTGATCGCCTACCTCATCGCGCGATCGCTTTTCTAGGAGTCCTTTATGAACTTCGGGAACCTCGGCTTCATGGAAATCCTGCTGATCCTCGTGGTCGTGCTGCTGCTGTTTGGCGCGCGGCGACTGCCGGAGATCGGCGCCTCGTTCGGCAAGAGCATCAAGGAGTTCAAGCGCGGCCTCTCGGACGCGAACAGCTCCATCAAGGAAGAGTACCGGCAGTCGCTGCCCCAGCCGCCGGCACAGCCGGTGCAGCACGACGATGAGGCGCGGCCCGAGCCGAAGCGCCTGATCAGCTAGGCGCGGTCACCGCAGGCTAAAAGAGAAGGGGAGCCGATATCGGCTCCCCTTTCTGTTTCACGCGCTGGTGCGGTGCGGGTGCTAGGTCGTCCGGTTCGCCTGGGCGCGAGCCGACGCGTTCAGCTGCTTGCGGCGGTCGTCCACCTTGGCCGTCTTGCGGATCTCCGAGAGGAACGTCCGCACGCGCAGCTGCTGGATGGCCGAGATGGCATCACGCCGCTGCGTCTCCTTCTGGGCGACCCACGCGGCGGAGTCGGCGAGGACGCGCCGATCGACGCGAAGGACGAACGCGCCCTGGTCGGTCACCACGGGGTTGCTGACGGTCCCCACCGGCAGGGCGAAGGCCGCGCCGATCGCCTCGTTCAGTCGCCCGAGTCCCGGCACGAACTGCGGACGGGTGAACACCTCGGACTTCGTCACCGTCATGTCCTTCGCCTTCGCCGCTCCCTCGAGCCCCGCGGCGCCCTTGGCGTCCGTCGCCAGCGCGTTCGCGCGTGCGACGAGCGACTCGGCCTTCTTGCGGCCGATCAGGATCCGGCGAATGTCCGCCTTCACGTCGTCGAACTTCGGCACGCCGCCATCCACGAGCGAATCGAGGCGGGCGAGGACGTAGACGTCTTCCGCGTCATAGAGATCGGAGATCTCGCCCAGCTGCGAGCCAGTGAACGCCCACGCCGAGATCGACGGCAACGGGCGGCCGACCGACGACATCGCGGGTTCACCCTCGAAGGCGACGACGCGCTCGATCTGGAGCCCGAGCACCTTGGCCGCGCTGTCCAGCCGCGTGGGGGCGTCGGTCGCCGACGCCGCGATGCTCGACAGCGAGTCGGCACGGCGATCGGTCCGGATGGCATTCGAATCCGATTGCTGGATGCGGAGCAGGATGTGGCGAAGCACCAGCGAGTCACCCTTCACCCCGTCCTTGCGGATCAGGTGGTACCCGAACTGGGAGAGGACGGGCTGCGACAGTTCGCCCACGCGCAGCGCCTTGGCCGCGTTGCCGAAGGCCGGATCCCACGCGGAGGGAAGGGCCGTGCCCAGGTCTCCACCCTGGCTCCCGGAGACCGTGTCGGCGCTCTCGCGGCGGGCCACGTCCTCGAACTTGGCCCCGCCCGCGATTTCGGCGCGGAGCGCCTGGATGCGCGCAAGCGTCGCGGCGCTGTCCGAGGCGACCACGGTGCGCGGCACCGTGAGGATCGAGAGAACGGCCCGACCCGGGCGCTCCAACGATGCCTTGTTCTTGTCGTAGTAGGCTCGCAGCTCGGCGTCAGGCACCGTCACCGCGCTGTCCGACACCGCGTTCGCGTCAAACGTGACGAAGCTCACCTGCACGGAATCGTTCTGGTCCCGGTAGTTGGCCCAGAGCTTGGCGTCGGAGACGAACACGTCGCCGGCCAGCTGGTCGAACAGCTTGGCCCGCGGGATTTCCGTGCGGTAGTAGTTCTCGAGGGAAACCAGCAGCCCCTGCTGGCGCGCGGCCGCGCTGCCCAGCAAGCGACGGTACTTGGCCACGTCGAACTGGCCGTCCGTCTGCAGCTCGGGGTTCTGCATCATCTCGGGTGGCGGGCTCTGCTCCGCCGCCTGGCGGATCTCAGCGTCCGAGACCCGGATCCCGCGCCGCTCGTACTCTTGGGCGAGGAGGATATTGCTGACGAGCTGCTCGAAGGCCTGATCCTCGATGCGCTGGCGCTCGTCCATGTTCAGGCCGCGTCCACCCGACTGCTCCTGCTGCTGTTGCAGCTGGTTCGCCAGGTTTTGCCAGGTCAGCCAGGGGATTTCCTGCCCGTTCACCTTGGCCACCACCGTGCTGTTGGTGATGGGTGCGGGACCCAGGCCAAGCAGACCGGACGTGTCCGCGAGGAGGAAACCGACGACGAAGAACAAGAAGACGATGGCCCAGACCCAGCCGGACCGGCTCCGCAACTGCTGAAGCACGTGCGGGACTCCTGAATTACCGTGGATGCTCGAGGGTACCCCGTCCAGCGGGGCAAGAACCGGGAAAGCTATTTGTGACGTGCGTCTAAGGGCAAGTTACGCTGTCACTTCTGGCGCCGTCGCTCGTCACCTTGCTAGTACATTCCCCGGACCGCCGCTTGGGCAGCGGCGCGAACGAAAGAGGGCTAGGCATGGCCACATCCGCGCGTATTGACGAGCTGCGCAAGAAATTCGACGAGAACCCGCGTCGGTATTTCGCGCCGTACGCCAACGAGTTCCGCAAGCAGGGGGACCTCTCCCAGGCGATCGCGCTCTGCAGGACGCACCTCCCAAACCAGCCGGGGCACATCTCGGGACACATCGTCCTGGCCCAGGCCCTCTACGAGTCCCGGGAGCTGGCAGAGGCCCGCGGGGTCTTCGAGCAGGCCCTCGACCTGGACCCGGAGAACCTCATCGCCCTTCGCTACCTCGGCGACATTGCGCGTGAGCAGGGAACCCCTGCCGCGGCGAGCTCCTGGTACAAGCGCGTCCTCGAGGCCGACCCCCGCAACGACGAAATCCGGGAGTTGATCCGGGTCGTCGACGAGGAGGCCGCTGCCGCCGTGGCCGAGCTGTCCCGTCAGCCGACCCCGGTGAGCACCCCGGTGGTCGAGCCCGTCGAGGCGCAGGAAGAGCAGAGCTGGGACGCCCACCCGCATGCTGACCCGCTCAATTGGGTCGGCGAGCCTGCCCAGGCCGAGACCGCCGAGCCGAGCATCGAGGCCCTGGCGTCGTCACCCACGCCCCCGTTCAGCCCCGTCCAGGTCCATCACGACCTTGGCGAGCTCGAGGCCGTGGCCGAGCCCGAACACACTGATTGGTTTGCCGCCCCTGAACAGGCGGCCGCGGTCCGTGCCTCCGACGAGGAGTTCCCGGAATTCCCGGCTGATCTGGCGGAGGCCGCCGAGCCGCTCGCCGAGCGGCTGAGCGAAGCCCAGGCGCAAGCGCC
>JAEUJK010000610.1 GCA_016794735.1 Gemmatimonadota bacterium
TGTCGAGCTGGTTGAGGTCCGGCACACACTTCGTGTGGACGCGCACCGTTCCCGCAGGCACCGTCGAGAGGAAGTCGCCGATCAGCGACTCGACACCCGTGTAAATGTCAGCGCAATCGAACGTCGTGATGCCGGCGTCCACGAAGGCGCGCATGTCGGCGAGGGCCGCGGCGCGATCCACTGCACCGTGGCCCCCAGCGAGCTGCCAGCCACCCTTGATGAGAGGGGTGCAGGCAGGAGACTGCGCACGCACCAAGGTCTCGTCCCCGCCCGTGTTACTTGCTCCAGGGCGGCACGATGTTGTTCGCGCGGGCGTACGCGATCATCTGGCCGAGGTGCTCGTGCAGGTGCGTCGTGGCCATGATCCAGACCTGCTGGCCCGTGTACTCCGACCCGAACATGTTCGACTTGGCTTCCAGCGCGGCCGGCGCCTGCGCCTGCATGGCCTGCTTGAGGAAGGCAAACGAGGCCTGCAGTTCCTTGACGGCGGAGTCCGGGGAGACGGCGCGCTTTTCGTACGCGACCGTGGTCTCGTAGTTGTCGCCGGTGATCCCCGTGGCGGCCGGGGCTGCCGTCCCGATCGCGGCGGGCATGAAGTAGTTGTCGCTCGCGACGTGCAGCACCACTTCACCAACCGAACGCACACCAGCGCCCGGCCGATACCCGTACTTGTCGGCGGGGATCGCCTTGGCGAGGTCCACCAACTTCTGCTCGACCTCACCCACGTCGCGGAGCAGGTCCGGGATCAAGGTAGAGGCGGCAGGGGCAGCGGCAGCGGTGTTCGCGGGGGGCTCGGCCGGGGTGCAGGCGACCGCCAGGGTCACGGCAACGAGCAGGTGAGCGGGGCGCATGAGATGTGGAGTGAGGGGGAGGACGAACAGCGGCGAGACTAGGCGCGCGGTGCAGGTGGCTTTTCCTTCGTCGGGTTGGCGTTGTACGCCGCAGATCCACCCGGGGCAATCGAGAGGTAGTTCCAGGTCGCTCCCTTCATGACCTTCCCCCAGAACTGGATCTGCCCGACGTGCGAGGCGACGTGGGCGAGGGACCGGTGCAGGGCATCGACGACAGGGAGGGTCTGGCCGCGAATCACCACGGTGCGGCCGAGGTCATCGTCGACGAGGGTGGCAAGCGTGTCGAAGAGCACCTGCCAGCCGGCATTCCACTTGGCGAGCAGCTGTTCGCGCGTCACCTCGCGCGCGTTGAACTCCTCGTCGCGATGGCGCCACGGCTTTTCGCCATCCGAGGTAAGGAAGTCGGAGAACCGCGAGGAGAGGTTGCCCGACACATGCCACACGATCGTGGCAATCGAGTTGGAGTTCTCACCGGCGCGCATGGCGAGCTGGTGGTCGTCGAGCTGGTCGAAGGTGCCTTCGGCAAGCCCCTTGTAGCGCAGGTACTCGGCTTCGATGGAGGCGATAGTGGTGCGCATGATCAGGGGGCGGTGGGGGGCATCGGGACAACGCTCACATCACTGTGCCGAAAGGTACGCACGCCGGTGCGCGTGATGCGAAAGCGTCCTCCACAATGCGGGTCCGGGCAGGCAATGTCTGTGTCCGTCGTCATCCAATCGGCCGGGTCGGTCATGCGCTGCTTGGCGGGCAGGATGGGCAGCAGGGCCGCGAGCGGGTAGAGCGGGAACGGCTGGCCATCGGGGAAACGCAGGTTTTCGCCTTCCAGCGTGAACCACGCCCCGGCGGGATGGTTGCAGACCATGGGTCGATCGCCGGCGATCACCTCCACCCGGAGGTCATACAATGAAAAGGTCGGATCAGGCACGGCGTGGCTGGTGGGGTTGCGATCAACCTACCGGGGCGGCGGGTTGGCGCGACCCCTTCCCGTGACCGGGGTGCGGCCCTATCTCCCGCGATCCTCATCCCCGATGGGCATGTCCGTGTCGTCGCGTCCGCTGGAATACCGGTTTGGCATGGTCGGTGCCCTCGCGCCGTTCGCCTTCTTCCTGGCGGGGGTGTTGTGGCTGGCCCTCCATGGCGCGCCGGATGAACGCGGCTTCTGGCCGATCCTGCTCGGTGCCCTTGGCCTCGCCGCCCTCCTGGTTCGGGATCGCGACGCGTGGGCCGATGCCGTCCTTGGCGGGATGGGCCAACCGATCGTGGCCCTGATGGTGGTCGCGTGGCTGTTCAGTGGCGTCCTTGGCACGCTGCTGACGGAAGGCGGGTTGATCCCCTCGCTGGCGTGGCTCGCGCGGGAAGCCGGCCTGGGCGCGGCGGGATACACCGGGGCGAGTTTCCTCACGTGTGTCGTGGTGTCCACGGCGACGGGGACAAGCTTCGGGACGATCCTCGTGGCGGGGCCGTTGCTTTATCCGGCCGGCGGCTCGTTAGGTGCCGATCCCGTGGTGTTGATGGGGGCAATCCTCGCGGGGGCCACCTGGGGCGACTCGATCTCGCCCGTCTCGGACACGAGCATCGCGAGCGCGGGGTCGCAGGGCACGGACGTGCCGGGGACGGTGCGCAGCCGCCTGAAGTACGTGGTTCCGGCGGGCGTGGTGGCCTTTCTCGCGACCGTGGTGCTGGCGTACCTCCGGGCCCGGCCGGCTGGCGTCGCGGCGGCGGTCCCGGGGTCCGCAGCCGGCATTCCGTTGT
>JAEUJK010000663.1 GCA_016794735.1 Gemmatimonadota bacterium
GGCCCCAAGGGCCGGCAGCAGCCGGAGACGGCGATGGTAGTCGGCATCGAGGGCCTCAGCCTCGGGGCGACCATCCGCCGGGTTGAACATCACCGTGAAGAAGCGACGCTCCGCGTCCACCGGCACCGACCATCCCCAGCCACTCCCCACACTCTCCACCAGGGTGTGGCTTTCGTCGGGAAGTCCCCATCCCCCGCGTCGCGTCCACTCCGCGGCGAGCGCCGTGGTGCGCCACGCACTGCCCGCTCCCACGCGATGCCGACGCGCGGTGAGTCCCGTCCGACCGGTCGCATCGACCGCCCATCGGGCATGGAAGACCTGTGACCGTCCGTCGACGTCGGCCACGCACTCCACCATCTCGTCGGCAATCGTGAGTGATCGCGCCGTTGCCGGTCGCAACCATTGCGCGCCACAAGCCACGGCGTGTGCTCGCATCACTTCGTCGAAGTGCGAACGCTCGACCTGCCACCCCGTTCGCCCACCCGGGAAGGGCTCCACCCGACGTTCATCGCCACCCCACCAGACCGTGTTCCCCGTCGCGGCGATGAAGCCGGCACTGGCCACACGCTCGTAGACGCCGATCACCTCCAGTAGCCGCGTGCAGCTGGGCGGCAACGACTCGGCGAGTGCGGGGCGCGGGTTGGGCCGGTCGAGCACCAGCACCGCGTGCCCCCACGTCGCCAGCAGGGCCGCGACGGCCGCTCCGGCTGGTCCCCCTCCAACGACGAGGACGTCCAGCACCACCGGCACCGCGCGAGCGTCAGCCACCCGGTGCCAGTTCGCGCTTCCAGGCCTCGAAGGCGCGCGGGAGGAAGGCGGGACTGAACATGGCCCACTCGCCAATCCCGCTCGAGAACTTGAACGCCTTCGCGGCATCGGCCGACGCGATCCCACGCGCCACCGCGTCGCGCGCAGCGACTTCCACCTCGCCCAGCATGTCGAGGTAGCGCGCGACGTCGCTCGCCGCCGCCACCGGCCCATGCCCCGGTATGTACCGCACCGCCCCTGGCCGCAGCAGGGCGCGCACGTTGGTCGCGAGCGCGCTGGGCCGGGCATCCACATAGTTGGGGAACATGGCGTTCCACACGAGGTCCCCGCAGAACGTCACGGCCGGGTCGTCCAGCTCAATGGTCACGTCGCTCGCCGTGTGACCGAGCCGCGGCACCAGGCGCACGCGTCGGCCGCCGAGGTCGAGTGTGGTCGGCGCGGCGGGGTCGATCAAGGACGCCGTGGAGAGTGCGGACGCGCGCACCGGATCCGGCGGCGTGTTCCGCGTCGCCAGGTCTCGCGACGCAGCCGTGAGGTGCGTGAGCACGTGGCCCTCGCCACCGGCATAGCCCGCAAGGCCGTTCACGTGGTCGCTGTGGTAGTGCGTGCAGACGAGGTGCGTCGGCCACCGACCGGTCAGCTGGCGCGCTTGCTCACCCAGCCACCGGGCGCCTGCCACGGTCATCAGCCCCTCGATCACCAGCACGCCGGAACGACCTGCGATGATCCCACCGTTCGCCACGGTGGTCATGTCACCCGAGAGCGGGGTCGAGACGAGGGCCCAGACGCCGTCACCCACGGCCTCGAGCCGCGCGAACGGTTCTTCCGCCACGACCCGCGCCCCGCGCGGGGCCGCCCAGGCACGGCGCGACAGCAACGGCAGCGTGGCCGTGGCCAGCGCGATGTGGCCGGCACAGCTCAACGCATCGTGGATGAACGCCCGTCGTCCTGTCATGTCGCCTCCAGCGATCGAATGTGTGTCACCCGCCATCGAGGTCGCGGCTCACCCCGGGTACCGCCGGCGGCGGGCCGCCGAGGATCCGCGCCACGATCCGCTCTCCATGGTACCGCCCGTTCTCGATGAAGACCTTGTTGGCGTCGTAGCCCGCCGTCACCACGCCGGCAATGAACACCCCTGGCACGCTCGTTTCCAGCGTCGCGGGATCGTGCGCCGGGATCCCGGTGTGCGGATCGATCGGGACTCCAAGCGTCCGCAGCAGGTCGGTATTCGGGGCGTAGCCGGTGAGCAGCAACACGTGATCGGCCGGGAGCCGCTCGGTGCCCCCCGCCTCATCACGCACCGCGACGTGGTCGGCATCGATGGCCGTCGCGCGGCGCCCCCACCGGACCTGGATGCTCCCCTCGGCGACGCGGTTGGTGAAGTCGGGCAGCACCCACGGCTTGATCTTCTTGTCGAAGGTCGGGCCGAAGTGCACCAGGGTCACGCGCGCGCCACACCGCCACAGGTCGAGCGCCGCCTCCGCCGCCGAGTTCCCGCCCCCCACCACGACCACGTCCTGCTGGAAGGCGTAGTGCCCCTCCCGGTAGGCATGGCTCACGTGCGGGAGCTCCTCGCCGGGAATGCCGAGCAGGTTGGGCGATCCCCAGTAGCCGGTGGCCACCACCACGGCACGCGCGGACAGGGTCCGCGTTGCCCCACGCCGCTCGGTGATCACCTCGAACGCGGGCGCCTGCCCCTGGATGGCCGTCACGCGTTCGTATTGCCGCACGGTGAGGCCGAAGTGGTGCACCACGGCGCGATAATACACGAGTGCATCACGGCGCGTGGGCTTGGGCTCGGCAATCACGAACGGCAGCCCGCCTAACGACAGCTTCTCGGCGGTCGAGAAGAACGTCGCCTGCACCGGGTACTGGGTGATCGCGTTCACGACGCACCCCGCGTCGACCACGATCGTCGACAACCCCGCCCGCTGGGCCGTGATGGCGGTGGCGAGCCCGCACGGACCCGCGCCAACCACCACGAGATCGGCGCGGTCTGTCACGCGGTCAGCGCGATCCCGGCGCGACGTCGATGATCTGGTCGCGCCGCGTCCCCACGCTCACGTACCGCACGGGGGTCTCCACCAGCGCCTCCAGGCGCGCGAGGTAGGCCCGCGCCGCCGCCGGCAGCTCCGACATCGACCGACAGTCGCCCGTGGACTGCTGCCACCCGTCCATCCATTCGTAGACCGGCTCCAGCTGCTCCAGGGCCGTGATGTCGGCCGGGAACTCGCTCAGGACCTCGTCGCCGTGGCGATACCCCGTGCAGAGTGCCACGCGATCGAGCGTGTCGAGCACGTCGAGCTTGGTGACGGCGAGCCCGGTGAGCCCGTTCACGCGGGCGGCATACCGCACGACCACCGCATCAAACCACCCGCAGCGTCGCGGACGCCCCGTGGTCGCCCCGAACTCGTTGCCCAGCTGGCGCACCCGCTCGCCCAGCTCGGCATCGAGCTCGGTCGGGAGGGGGCCGTTGCCCACGCGCGTGGTGTACGCCTTCACGATGCCTAACGCGGCGTGGATCGCCGTGGGCGCGATCCCCGCCCCCGTGGCTGCGCCACCCACCGTCGTGCTGCTGCTCGTGACGAACGGATAGGTCCCGTGATCCACGTCCAGCAGCGAGCCCTGCGCCCCTTCCATGAGGACCGAGGCCCCGCGGCCCAGCGCGCGATGCAGCGCCACGCTCAGGTCGTCGGCCAGCGCCAGCAGGCGCGCCGACACCCGCCCCACACTCTCCAGTGTCTCCTCGGGGTTCGCGCGCTGCGTCGAGCCAAAGTGCGCGAGGCGCATGTTCGCGTTGTCACACCCGCGCTGCACCAGCTCACGCAACCGATCGGGATGCTTGAGGTCCACCACGCGAATGCCCCGACGCCCGGCCTTGTCCTCGTACGCCGGCCCAATCCCGCGGCCCGTCGTCCCGATGGCGCGGCTCGCCTGGCTCTCCTTGTCCACGAGCTTGTGGTACGGCATCACGAGGTGCGCCCGGTCGCTCACATACAGCCGCCCCTCGACGTCGATCCCGTCACGCACCAGTTCGTCGACTTCCGTGAACAGGGTCTCGGGATCGAGCACCACGCCGTTGCCGATCGCGCAGCGTACCCCGGGATGGAGGATCCCGCTCGGGATCTGGTGGAGGACGAACGACTCGTCGCCGATGTGGACCGTGTGGCCGGCGTTGGCGCCGCCCTGGTAGCGGACAACCCAGTCGGCACGCTCGGCCAGCACGTCGACCAGCTTGCCCTTCCCCTCGTCGCCCCACTGGGCGCCAACAATCACGACCGTCCTGGTCTTCGAATCGAACATTGGGTGCAGGGCAAAAAAAGACGCCCCGGCGGTGGTCGGCGGGGCGTTGGAGAAAGCTACGGCTGGGTCCGGAGGGAATCAACCACGCGGTTGTTCCCTTACCGCAACTTGCCCATCGCACGCTCGAGGTCGGCTTCCAGGCCGGAGCCGATCAAGCTGCCGTTCGACTCCATCACGACGCGTTCCGCGAGGCCCAGGTCGGCCTCCTCGGTGAGGGCGATCAACAGGGAGCTCCCGGCCGGGATTCCGCTCCCCATCTGCTTGAGCAGGGCGTCCGGAAACCCGGCATCAATGAAGTGCGCCGCCGCGCCGCCAATGAGGGCGCCAGCGATCAACCCGATCCCCGGGAGGAGCATCGCGGCCAGTGCCCCGACCGCTGCGCTCTTCCCGAGCCCCCAATCCTGCGTCTCGGTGAACTCCACCCGGCCGTCCGCGGCACGCTGCACGAGCGCGACATTGCCCAGCCGCGCCCCCGCGTTCTTGAGGGCGTCCATGCCGGCCTTGGCACCGGTCATGGACGGGTACGAGGCGACGATGATTTTCTTCGTTTGTGCGGACGGGCTCGGGGCGGTCATGATCGATGAAGGCAACGAGGTGAATGACGCGACGCGCGCGAACTAGCTAACTGCGCCACGCGCTGAACCACAAGATCACCGCGACGGCGCAGCCGAGGCCAGTCTTCACGGCCGCCGCGACGACGCGCCCGATCAGGGCCCCGGTCGCCACGCGCGTGGCCGTGCTCCCCGTCGCTTCGCGCCGCGTGAACTCCAGCACCAGTGCCCCCACAAACGCACCGGCGAAGGCGCCGATCACCGACCCGATGATCGGAATCGGCACCCCCAGCATCGCCCCCGCGATCCCGCCGAGGATCGCACCCCAGCTGGCCCGCGTCGAACCGCCGTACTTGGTCGTGTACTTCGACGACAAGGTCCACTCGAGCACTTCGGCGAGCAACGCGAGCGCGAGGCCAATCCCGATCGCCAGTCCCGAGATCTCCGCGCCCGGCACGAACCAGTTGTAGAGCAGCGCCGCCCCCACCATCACCCACAACCCCGGCAATCCGAGGGGGACGAGGAAGAGCGACAACGCGAGGACCGCAGCAAGCGCGAGCAGGGCCATGTCGTCAGGTCCGTGTATTGACCAGCGCCGCGAGCAACGGGGAGAGCTCGTCTGCGCCGGTTCCGACCAGCCCCAATACGGAATCGCCCGGTCGGTGGATTCGCGCGAGCGTCTGCCAGTTGCCGCGACTCAGCGTCACCGCGCGCCACCCGGCATCACCGAGCGCCACGCCATCGGTGAGCAGGCCGGGAATCACCCCGGAGACGCGCAGCTGCCCCATGCGCCGTGCATGCATCGCCGCCACGACCGCCTGCGCGAGGGGACGCGACGCGGTCCCGTGGACCATGCAACGCCAGTGTCCGACGTCGTCGACCGTATCGACGTTGATCGCCGTGCCGGGGCTGCGGCCGCGCACCCACGCGCGCATCCCGGCGAGCCCCAGCTCCTCCGCGCTCGGGATCACCACGCCTAACGACTGCTCCGGCGCCAGCTGCGCGACGGCCGCGAGGACGGCCGCCACTCCCGTCGCATTGTCGCGCGCCCCCGGGGACTCGTTGCCCACGGTGGCAAACGACAACACGAACCCCGCCAGGGTGCCCACCAGCGGAAGGGCCCACGGCGCGGGACGGGACGCGGGCCACCAGATGGACACCGCCACCGTTGCCACCAGCGCCACGCCGAGGATGACGAGCAGGCCGGCCCGGACCAGCGTTGGCATCGGCTGCGACTTGGTGTCCAGGTGCGCCACCAGCCACACGCTGGGTGCGCCACGCGTCGCGACCAGGTTCACCCCCTCACGAAGTGCGAGTGGGAAGGTGAGCACCCCCGTGGTGGTCGCCCAGCGCGCGGCGAGACCGATCACGAGCCCCAGGACGCCTAACGCGATGGCGGACGACATGCCCGGCCGCGCGCTGCGCCACGCGACACTCGTGGCGCCGAGCGCCACCGCCACGAGGGTGGCACACACGGGCACCATCCAGCGCCCGATCGCCGCCGAATACGCGAACGGCTCCTCCGTGACGGAGAAGCCGTGCCCTTCCAGCACCGTGCGGCACCACTGCCGTGCCTCGGCCTCGGCCACACTCCCGGCGGCGCGGGGCTGGTGCCCGAGCGCCAGGAGGTGGCGCGACGCCGGCCGGGCCCGGGGATCGTCAGGCAACGCCGACGAGGCTCGCCTCGCGCAACAACCGGTCGACGTCGGCGAGGTCCGCCGGCGAGGCATCGAGCAACGGCAGGCGCACCGGGCCACCGCGGAGCCCGACGCGATCCATCGCCGCCTTCACCGCGGGGATTCCCATGCGGCCCACGATCTCGAGCGCCATCGGCGTCAGGCGGTCCTGGGCTTCCTTGCTCGCCGCCAGGTTGCCCGCCGTGAAGGTGCGCAGGACCTCGAGGGAGAGCTCGGTGGCGAACAGGGCGACGGCCAGGATGCCACCCCTAACCCCAAGTTGCAGCGCCTGGTGGAAGGACCCCCCGTGCCCGGTGATCACCGTGAAGCTGTCGTCCTGCGCCGCGAGGTAGTTCGGGAGGTAGGCGAGGTCACCGGACGAGTCCTTCATCCCGACGACGTTGTCGTGCTCGGCCAGGCGCGCCACCAGCGCCCCCTCGAGCTTGAAGTGCATGTACTTGGGGATGTTGTACAGCAGCACCGGGATCGGCGACTCGTCGGCCACGCGCTCGTAGTGTGCCTGCAGGCACGCGCTGGTCATCGCGTTGGCGTAGTAGTGCGGCGCCACGACGAGCACCGCGTCCGCACCACGCTCGGCGGCCTCGCGACAGCGACGCACGCAGGCCTTGGTCGATTCCGCGCCGGTGCCGACGATCAGCCACTTCTCGTTCGGCGTGACACTCCGCGCCATCTCCACCAGGCGCTGGCGTTCCCCTTCCTCGAGCAGCGCCGCCTCGCCCGTGGATCCCGCCACGACAAGGCCGTCGAGGCCGGCCGCGAGGTGCGACTTGGCGTTCGCACCAAACGCGTCGAGATCCAGCTCGCCGCGGGCGTCGAAGGTGGTGATGACAGGTCCGAAGACTCCACGCAACGACGGTTTCACGGCCGACTCCGGTCTCAGGTGAGGGTGGTCGCTCCCGCGGCGAAGGGATCGGCCGGGGCGTCGGCCCCGTTCCGCGAAGCGGCCTGAAACATACTCATCTGCAACTCGAAATCGGCCGGGCGTGTCGACGCGGCGAGGGCGGTCGGGAAGGTCACGATCCCCTGGGCCACGAGGTCCGCGAGATGCTGGTCGAAGGTCTGCATCCCGTACTGGTCGCGACCGTCGGCCATGTAGTCCCGGATCTCGCTCACCCGCTGGTTGAGGATCAGGTCGGCGATGAGCGGCGTGTTCACCATGATCTCGCAGGCCACCGCCCGGCCCTTGCCGTCGGCGCGCGGCAGGAGCCGCTGCGAGACGACCGCGGCCAGCGATTCGGACAGGCGGATGCGGATGACGTCCTGCTCCTCGGGCGGGAACATGGAGACGATGCGCATGATCGTCGCCTGCGCGTCCGGCGTGTGCACCGTCGCCAGCAGCAGGTGGCCGGTCTCGGCGGCCTTCATCGCCGTGTCGATCGTTTCGGTGTCACGCAACTCGCCGAGGACGATGACGTCCGGATCCTGGCGCAGCGCCGCCTTGAGGCCGACGCGGAAGTTCTCGGTGTCCACGCCGATCTCGCGCTGCGTGATCGAACTCTTGAGGTCGCGATGCAGGAACTCGATCGGCTCCTCGAGCGTGACGATGTGCCGCTCCATCGAGCTGTTGATGTGCCCCATCATCGCCGCCATCGTGGAGCTCTTGCCCGAGCCCGTGACGCCGGTGACGAGGACCATGCCACGCTCGGTGGCGGCGATGCGCTCGATGACCGGCGGCAGGCTCAGTTGCTCGATCGTGGGAACGCGGAACGGGATGACCCGCATCACGATCATGAAGCTCGAACGCTGGCGCAGGATGTTCACGCGAAAGCGGCCGATCCCCGGGGCGCCCCACGAGCAATCGTGGTCGAGCAGCGAGTCGATGTTCGCCTTGACCTTCTCGTTGGAGATGAGCTTGAGCGCGATGGCGCGCGTCTGCTCCGGAGTCAACGCCTGCTTGGTCAGCGGGATCAGCTTGCCATCGATCCGGGCACGGAAGACATCACCTGCCTTGATGTGCAGGTCTGACGCTCCCCGATCCACTGCCGCCTTCAGAATCGTTTCCATTACACGTCCGCACGTCGAAATGGTGACTCCGTTGCCGCCGCGTTGGCGACACCCGGCCCTGCCCTCAAGACGATCCAGCCTCGGGTTGGAGCACGGGTCACCCTTCCTCCGGTCAGTCGAGCCCCATGAACCCCCGAACTTCTCGCATTGTGACCTGGGCCACATTCCTGGCCCGGGCCGCCCCATCGCCCAATATCTCGTGGACCCGCCCGGGCGCCGCTACCAATTCTTCGGCCCGGCGCCGGATCGGTACCAATTCCGCGTCCATATGGCCGTGGAGCACCTTCTTGCACTCGATGCACCCCCAGCCGGCACTACGGCACTGCACGGCAACGTGGTCGATAGTGTCGGCAGGACTGAAGGCCCGGTGCAGCTGGTAGATGTTGCAGACATCCGGATTCCCGGGGTCGGTCTTCCGGACCCGGGCCGGGTCGGTGACGGCAGGTCGGAGTTTGTCCCAGATCGCCGCCGTGTCCTCGAGCAGGCCGACCGTATTCCCGATCGACTTGGACATCTTGGCCTGTCCATCCAGCCCCATGATCCGCCGGGTGGGGGTCAGCCGGGGCTGGGGCTCCGGGAAGTACCCCTCGGCAAACCGGGCATTCCAGCGGCGGGCCACCTCCCGGGTCAGCTCCAAGTGCTGGATCTGGTCCTCGCCCACCGGCACGGTGTCCGCGCGGTACAGCAGGATGTCCGCCGCCTGGAGGACGGGATAGTTCAGGATCCCGGCCGCGACGCTTTCCTGGCGGGCCGCCTTCTCCTTGAACTGGGTCTGCCGCTCGAGTTCACCCAGCGGCGTGATCGTGTTGAAGATCCACGCCAGCTCGGTATGTTCCGGCACGCGTGACTGTACGAAGAGCGTGGCCCGTTCGGGGTCGATCCCCGCCGCGAGGAGGGTCACGACCATCTCGTGGGTGCGCCGGCGCAGGTCGGCGGGCACGTACGGCAGCGTGATGGCGTGGTAGTCCACCACGCAGATGAACGACTCGATCTCGTGCTGCAGGTTCACCCAGTTCCGGACGGCCCCGAGGTAATTCCCGATGTGCAGCTCACCTGACGGCTGGATGCCGCTGAAGATGCGTGGCATCCCGGGAACCTAAGGCCGAGGGCTTTGGGCTTGCAACGCGCCACCCGCGACGACGCCTTCCTGGTGGAGACCTGCGTACATGCCGCGCGTGAGGCGGCCGCAGGCATCTCGCACCGCGCACGCGACCTCTCCGCCCTCGACTGGCAGGTGAAGTCGCGCGCGGACTTCGTGAGCATCGTCGATCACGAGGCCGAGGCGAAGATCACCGAGATCCTCCTGACCGCATTCCCCGACGCGACCATGATGGGGGAGGAGCTCACCCCGGGGTCGACGATCGGCGACGGGCTCACCTTCATCGTGGACCCGCTGGACGGCACCACGAACTTCCTCCACGGCTACCCGAACTACGCGGTGTCGATCGGGGCGATGCTCGGCGGTGTGCTGCGGGCAGGGGTAGTGCTGGATGTGGCCCGCAACGTGACCTTCACCGCGGCCGCTGGTGCCGGTGCCGCGCGCGATGGGACGCCGATCCGTGTCTCGTCGGTGACGGACCCGTCCCGCGCCCTCGTCGGCACCGGCTTTCCCTTCAAACATCCGTCCCACATCCCGGCCTACCTGCCGCAGTTCGCGCGGCTGATGCAGTCCACCGCTGGAGTTCGGCGCGCCGGTGCCGCGGCGCTCGACCTCGCCGACGTCGCCTGTGGCCGCTTCGATGCCTTCTGGGAGCTGATGCTGGCGCCCTGGGACATGGCCGCCGGCATCCTACTCGTGCGTGAGGCCGGTGGCGTGGTCACCGACCTCGGGGGCAGCCCGCTGGCGCCGTCGCACAGCGGGGTCGTCGCCTCCAACGGCTTGATGCATCCGTGGATGCTGGCGCAACTGCACGACGGCGCCTGATCCCCCGCC
>JAEUJK010000678.1 GCA_016794735.1 Gemmatimonadota bacterium
TTCTTCGGGGCGGCCTCGCAGACCATGCGCCGCATCCTCGTGGACCACGCGCGCGGACGACAGCGCGCCAAGCGCGGCGGCGGCGACGTGCCCGTCTCCCTGGATGCCGTCGAGCAATACCTCACCGAACGCGAATCCGAGGAGCTGGTCCTGCTCGACGACGCCCTCGAGCGGCTCAAGGCGCTCAACCCGCGCGCCGCGCTGATCGTCGAGCGGCGGTTCTTTGGCGGGCTCTCGCTCGAGGAAGTCGCCGACTCGCTGGGACTCTCGCGCAAGACGGCGCAACGCGACTGGAACGCCGCACGTGCCTGGCTGCGCAAGGAGATCGCGACCGACCTCGGCCTGCTCGAGCCATGACGCGTGTGATGTCCCACGCCACGCGGAAGTGTCGTCACATCGTGCAGGCACCCGCGCGCATCGCGGGTTCACGATGGTGTGACCAGGCCACCTCCTGCGCCCTGTGTAACGGACGTGTCGACCACCCGCTGGGATCGCATCGCTGAGTTGTTCGAAGGCGCGCTCGCGCTCCCCGCCGGGGAACGCGAAGCGTTCCTGCGTGGTGCGGCCAATGACGATGCGTCGCTCGTTGACGAGGTGTGGGCGATGTTGGGCGTCGAGGGAGACGCGGCGTCACTCGACGTGGAGCGTCGCCTCCTCGACACCGCGCGCGACGAGGTCGCTGCGATTCCCGCAGGCACGCAACTCGGCGCCTGGACCATCGACGAGAAGATCGGGCACGGCGGGATGGGCGAGGTCTATCGCGCCCGCCGTCACGCGGGTGAGTTCGACCAGGTGGTCGCGCTCAAGGTCATGCGGGCCGACGTCGCCGGCGCCGAGGCGCTGCGTCGCTTTCGTTCGGAACGCGCCATGCTCGCGCGCCTGACGCATCCGCATATCTCCGCCATCATCGACGGCGGCACCACCAGCGACGGGCGGCCCTATCTCGTGATGCCGTTCGTCGAGGGCGGCGTCAGCATCACGCGGTATTGCGAAGAGCGACAACTGGACCTCGCCGCGCGCCTCGGGCTCTTCCTCACCGTTGCCGACGCGGTGCATCACGCGCACGTGCGGCTCGTCGTGCACCGCGACCTCAAGCCGTCGAACATCCTGGTCGGCAGCGACGGCCGGCCGGTCCTCCTCGACTTCGGGATCGCCAAGCCGCTGGACGCCGGCTCTCCCGAGGAAACGCGCACCGAGCATCGGGTCCTCACGCCCGAACACGCCGCCCCCGAGCAGGTGCGCGGCGAACCCGTGAGCACCGCCACCGACGTCTACGGACTCGGCGTGCTGCTCTATGAACTCATTGCCGGGGTGCGGCCGTTCCGGCGTAACGCCCTGACGCCAGCCGCACTCGAGCGCGCGATCCTCGAGGTGGAGCCACCGCCGCCGAGTGTCGCCACGATCCATCGCGCGGAACGCGCTCGCGTGCGTGGCGACCTCGATCGCATCGTGCTGATGGCGATGCGCAAGGAGCCGGATCGCCGCTACGCGTCGGCCCAGCAATGCGCGGAAGATGTCCAGCGCTGGCTCGCGCGCCTTCCCGTCCGGGCGCAGCGCGACACGTTGGGCTACCGCACACGACGGTTTGTCGAACGGAACAAGGTCTGGGTGGCCGCCGGCGCCGCCTCCCTGGCCGTCGTGGTCGGCGCGGGGCTCTTTGCCAACGCGCAAGCGCGTGCGCGCGCCGTCGAGCGCGATCGTGCACGGCAGGAACAGGCGCAGGCGGAAGATGTCGTGGCCGTGCTCACCGACCTGCTCAAGCAGTCGGACCCGCGGCTCCTCCCCGGCGGCGACACGATGCGCGTGGCAGCCTTCCTCGATCGCGCGGAACGACAGCTCAACGACCTCGCCACCCAGCCGGAGCGACGGCTGCGGTTGACCCGCGTGCTCGGCGAGGTCCGCACGAGCCGCGGCGAGTACGCGCAGGCGGAGTCCCTGCTTGCCGCCGGCCTGGCCACCGCCACGCCGGCCCTTGGACGCGCGCACATGGAAGTGCTCCGCGCCCGGCAGGCGTTGGCGCGCACGATGTCGCAGGGGCGCGGACCCATGGTGGCGCTTCCCCTGCAGGACAGCGTGCTCGGGGAGCTGCGGATGGCGCGTGGGCTGTACGACGCCGACGTCGCGTCTGCATACCTCGACATCATCACGGCCACGCGCGACCCGGACCGGGCGCGTGCCATGCTCGACACCGTCGTCCTGATCCGTGCGCGGCTCGGCGCCAAGCCCGATTCGGTGGCCATTGCCACGATGCTCGACGCCGAGGCAACGGAACTTCGTACGCGTGGGCGATATCGCGAGGCCGAGGCCCTGTATCGCACCGCTGTGCGCATCCTCGATCGCGTGTTGCCACGCGATCACATCACGCGACTCAGCATCCTTGGCAACCTGGCCGTGAGTGAGCTCGATCTCGCCAACTGGGCGGCGGGCGACTCCATCGTCGGCGAGATCATCGGGCAGGTGCGACGCGATTCCACGGGCATCGAGGGGATGGCGCGCTCCCTGGAGTTGTGGGCCTCGATTCATGCCAACCTTGGCCTGCATGCGCGCGCCCAGCGGGAGGAACGCGAGTCCATCAGTTACCTCGCCCAGCGACTTCCCTCGGGCCACGAGATGCTCGACAACTCGTGGCGCAACCTTGCGATCATGATGAGTGGTGCTGGCCGACCCGGGCCGGCCCTGGCCCTCCTGGATTCCGTGATCGAGCGACGGCGCGCCGCGCACGATACGGCGAGCGTGGCGTACATGTCCGCGCAGCGCGTGCCGATGCTGTTGCGCCTGGGCCGGCCGGCCGAGGCGGCACGATCGGTGGACGCCCTGCGCGCTCTCGTCTCTGCCGTGCCACCTAACTCGCGTTGGCATGCCGATGTCGCGCTGTACCACGGCATGGCCACCTTCGCCGGCGGGCACGCCGCCGCTGCCGTGCCCTCGTTGCGGCGTGCCGCCGCGCGCTACGAGGTGAGCTACAGCGACGCCCATCCGCGTCGGGCCATGGCGCGCTGCCTCCTCGGCGCCGCACTCGTGGCCAGTGGCCAACGGGAAGAAGGGGCCCCCCTCCTCGTCCCGGCGTGCGAGGTGCATGAACGCTGGGGATTGGCGGATCCCTCGGTGATTGCGTGGGGGCGGGAGGCTGCGGCGCGCAAAGGGGGCTGACGGCTCGGGTGCGGGAAGGGCCGGACATCGTGTCCGATGTCCCATTCGGGGACGGAGTGTCGCCACGGGGTGTGTCCCAAGCCCCTGACCCATGCCCCGTTCCTCGCGACTGGTTTCCGTATGGCTCCTCCTGCTCGCCAGCGCGTGCGGCGGCGAGGCAACCTCACCAGGAACGCCGGCGGGCGAGCAACCCACGACCGTGCGCAACGTGCCGGGCACCTACGCACGCACGATCACCATGGGCGGCCAGACGCGCGAGTTCGTCGTGTATGTCGGCAGTTCCGTCGCCGCCACGACGCCAGCGCCGGTGGTCTTCATGTTCCACGGCAGTGGCCAGACCGGTCCACAGTTCTACAACATCTCACGATGGGTGGAGCGCGCGGATCAGCACGGGCTCATCGCGGTGTTCCCGTCGGCGCTGACCTACTGCTACAAGCAGGATCGCAACCGCGACGGCGACATGACCGACGCCGGGGAGATCCAGGTCGAGACCAAGTGGACCTCGGGTGAGGTCAACACCGCCGAAGCGCCACTCTGCACCGCCGCCGAACTCGCGGCCCTTCCGGCCGCCCAGCGCACCGCGGCGACGCACGCGTTCCAGGAAGATGTGCCGTTCATCGATGCGATCATCACCAGCCTCAAGTCCACGCTCGTGATCGACCCCAAGCGGATCTACGGATCCGGCTTCTCCAATGGTGCCCAGTTTGTCGTGCGCCTGGCCTCTGAACGCAGCACGACCTTCGCTGCGATGCATGCGCACGGTGGGAGTCCCCATGTGGCCAGCACGACCACCCGGCCCATGTCGTTTGAAGGGTCGCTGGGGAACGCGGATGAGCACTTGCAGGAGGCGTTCAACGTGGCCCGCCTTCCCATGAGCGAGGACATGTTGACCCGTTACCCCGCGGTCGCCGCCACGTACATCGCGCCGATGTTAACCATGCTCCGCCTCACGCCGTCATACACCTACAGCGAAGTCACGATCAACGGAAAGAAGGTGAGCCAGTGGGCCTTCCGTACGAGCACCGCTGGCCTCGCCAACAGCTACACCTTCTCCCTCGTCCAGGACAACGACCACTCGTACCCGAATGGGGTGCTCCATCCGATCGTGATTGCCGAGCCCCTGTGGCAGTTCTTCCAGACGCAGCAGCTCCCCTGATCCCCTT
>JAEUJK010000767.1 GCA_016794735.1 Gemmatimonadota bacterium
CTGGCACCCGACCGCGCAGTACGGGCAGACGGAGCGCACCGTGCGATCCGGTTCGGGCATGTCCTTGGAGCGCGACCGATCGACCATCTCACCGCCGGCGGCCCGGATCGCCATCGGGATGATGTCGTGGATCGCCCCGGTCGGGCAGACGCGGACACACTCGCCGCACCACGTGCAGCCGGCGTGTTCCGGGTTGCCATCGGCCCCAACGATGATCTGCGCATGGTCGCCGCGATGCGCCACGTCCAGCACACCAACCACCTGGATGTCCTCGCAGGCCCGGACACACCGGGTGCAGAGGATGCAGGTCGACATGTCGTGCTGGATGATCGGGTCGCCGTCGCGTTCGTCGCCGGTGCGCAGCGGGAGGTCGTTCGACCGCGTCGTCGGCACGTTGTATCGCCGCACCAGTTGCTCGAACTCGTTGCGGTACCCGCCGGCCGGGATCTCCTCCACCGGGTAGCGCTCGAGGAGCATCGAGAGCACACCCTGCCGGTTCTTGATTGCCCCGAGCGACTCCGTCGTGACCACCATGCCCTCGGCCACCGGGGTGGCGCAGGCCGGAACGAGTTTCGGGTTCCCCGCGACACTGACCAGGCAGATGCGGCAGTTCCCGACCGTTGGCAGCTTGGGGTACCAGCACAGGGTCGGGACGTCGATGGCCAGGGCCCGGGCGGCGTCGAGGATCGTGGCGCCGTCCGGGGCAGTGGTCGCGATTCCGTCGATGGTCAGTTGGGGCATGGGCGGGGCAAGGGTAATGCTGATGCAAGATGCAGGGGGGCCCCGGGCCGCCGGGAGGGGTGCGGGTCGAGCGGAGCCCCCGTCTGGTCCGACCTACAGGACGCGCAGCGAGCGGCCGTTCGTCGTGATCGACTCGACGAGGTATGGCGTCACGGCAATCGCGGCCGTGATCGCGTCGGCGGTGATCGCCGATCGGTGTTCGAGCACCACCCGGCCGACCTGCACGTCGACGGCGTCGACCCCATCGAGCGCCATCAGCGCCGTGCGCACCGCTCGCACGCAGTGCACGGTGCGCATCCCGGACAACTGGATCGCGGTGATCACGAGATGCGCGGTTTCGAGCCCATGCGCGGAAACGTACCTTAGGCGCCAACCCCAGCGGTCGGGCCGGCGCGCCCGACAAGGTCTCTGCGCCCCATGAAGGTCTCGTTTCTCGGACTCGGTGCCATTGGCACGCCGATGGCCCGCCATGTCGCCGCCAAGGGCGAGCTGACGGTATGGAATCGAACGGCGGCCACGGCGCACGCCTTCGCGTCCACCGATCGATGCGTCGTGGCTGGCACGGCGCGGGAAGCGGGTGCGGCCTCGACGGTGGTCATCACCTGCCTGCCGACCTCGAGGGAGGTGGACGCCATCCTCGGCGGACCCGACGGCCTCCTCGCGGGGATGTCGCCCGGTTCGCTCCTCATCGATTGCACCTCGGGCGACCCGGCGTCGTCGCGACGCATCGCCGCCACCCTGGCCGAACGCAACATCGCGTTTCTCGACGCGCCCGTGAGCGGTGGTGTGAACGGGGCGATCAACGGAGCGCTGACGGTGATGTGCGGGGGTGACGACGCCACGTTTGCGCGCGCCCTGCCGGCCCTGGAGATGTTCGGCAAGAAGATCGTCCTCGTGGGACCCGTCGGGGCCGGGCATGCCCTCAAGGCGGTGAACAACGCCTGGTTGGCGACGCACATCTGGGCAGCCGCCGAGGGCCTTGCTGCGCTGACGAAGGCCGGCGTGAAGCCGAGTGTCGCGCTCGAGGTGATCAACGCGTCGAGCGGACGGTCGAACACGTCGGAGAACCTCGTTCCCCAGCGCGTCGTGACCGGTGCCTTTCCGCGCACGTTCAAGCTCGCGCTGCTCGAGAAGGACGTGGCGATCGCCGCCGAGTTCATTCGGGAGCAACGCGTGCCCTCGGCGGTGACACAACAGGTCGCCGAGTTGTTCCGCGTGGCCCGCGACATGCTCGGCGAGGAGGCCGATCACGTCGAAGCCGTGCAGTTGATCGAACGTTGGAGCGGGGTCGAGATCCGAGGTTGACCTCTCTCTCTGTGTGTAGTTAGCCCTCGCGTCTGCCGTCTGCCGTCTGCCGTCTGCCGTCTGCCGTCTGCCGTCTGCCGTCTGCCGTCCCGCACCCCATCCCACGCCGTGCTCTCCACCGCCCAGATCCGTTCGCGCTTCCCCGCGCTTGCCCGCGTGCACAACCAGCATCCCGTGGCCTATTTCGATGGCCCGGGCGGCACGCAGGTCCCCACCGACGTCGGGGAGGCGATGCTCGACTACCTGTACCATCACAACGCCAACACGCACTGGGCGTATCCGAGCAGCGTCGAGACCGACGCGATGCTGGCGGCGGCCCGGCAGGCCGCGGCCGACCTGCTCAACGCGAAGGCTGAGGAGGTGGTGTTCGGCAACAACATGACGACCATCACCTTTCATGTCTCGCGTGCGCTCGGCCGCGCGTGGGGTCCTGGCGATGAGGTGGTGGTCACCGAACTCGACCACCACGCCAACCAGGCGCCGTGGCAGGCCCTCGCGCGCGAGCGTGGCATCACCGTGCGCGTGGCGCGCATGCGCCCGGAGGACGGCACGCTGGACTGGGCGCATCTCGAGTCGCTCGTCGGGCCGCGCACTCGGCTCCTCGCGATCGGGGCGGCGTCCAACGCGTTAGGCACCATCAACGACATTCCGCGCGCCACGCAGCTTGCGCGCACGGTGGGCGCACTCACGTACGTGGATGCGGTGCACTATGCCGCGCATGGCCTGGTCGACGTGCAGGCGTGGGACTGCGACTTCCTCGCCTGCTCCTCCTACAAGTTCTACGGACCACACGCCGGCATCCTGTACGGACGTTCCGCGTTGCTCCAGGGCCTCGACGTGCCCAAGCTGATTCCTGCCCCGGACGAGGCCCCCGAGCGGCTCGAGACCGGGACGCAGAACCACGAGGGCATCGTCGGGATCGGGGCCGCGATCGACTTCATCGCGTCCATTGGCGACGGCTCCACGCGTCGGGAGAGCCTCGTGTCCGCCATGCAGGCGCTACACCAGCGGGGTGATGACCTCATCGCGCGACTGTGGACCGGGCTCGCCGCGATCCCCGGGGTGACGTTGTACGGTCGCACCCCGGGCACCGGCCCGCGCACGCCCACGCTGTCGTTCGTAAAGGAAGGAATCCACCCCACGGATGTGGCGCGCCGCCTCACCACGAGCGGGCTCTTTCTTTCGGATGGCGACTTCTACGCCACCACGGTGATCGAGCGATTGGGGCACGCCGCTACCGGCGTCGTGCGCGCCGGCTGTGCGTGTTACACCACCGAGGAAGAGGTCGACCGACTCATTCACGGGGTGCGCGCGCTCTAGGGAACCGCGGCCCGGGTCCAGTATCTTTGGGCATGCAGTTCCGAGACGTCGTGTGGG
>JAEUJK010000812.1 GCA_016794735.1 Gemmatimonadota bacterium
TCCCACGGCCCCTGCCGGCGATCCTGGACGTAGCGCAACGCGTCGCCGCGGTACACCCGGCACCGGTCGCGGGCATCGAGGGTGGCGACGTTCTCCCGGATGCACCGGATCGCCGACTCGGCGACGTCGATGAAGTCGCACCACACGGCACCACGCGAGAGCGCTTCCAGCCCCAGGGCTCCCGAACCGGCACACAGGTCGATGACCCGCGCACCGGGGATGTCGTGCTGGAGGATGTTCATCCACGCCTCGCGGGCACGATCAGCGGTGGGTCGGACACGGTCGTCGCGCGGCGCCTTGATCGTGCGCCCGCGCCACTCACCGGCAACGATGCGCATCAGCCTCCATGCCGGACATCGAGCACACGCGCCACCAACCGCGATTCACCCTGCCACGCATCGCGTTCGAGCTTGAACGCCACGTCCACGAGGTCGCCATCGGCGAACTCGCCCACGCGATCGGACATGCCCCACCCCAGCGCCTCGAGGCTCCCACCGGGCGCGGCGAGCCGGAACTTGAGCCCGTTCTGGCCGACGGTGCGCGGCGCGCCGAGCATCCGGCCCGCAGCCACGGCGAGCACCGGTGCCGGATTGCCGATACCGAAGGGCTCGAAGTGGCGGAGCAACCGCTCGAGGTCATCGGTGACCTCTGCTGTCGACAGTTGGAGGTCGATGCGCAACTCGGGAACGAGGTCGTCCGGCGTGAGCCGTTCGCGGGCGACGGCGTTGAAGCGTTCGGCGAAGGCCGCGAGGCGCGCCGGCTCGATGGTGATGCCGGCCGCCGCCTTGTGCCCGCCATAACGCACCAGCAGGTCGGCGCACGCCGTGAGCCCCGCGTGCAGGTCGAAGCGGGAGGTCGAACGCCCCGACCCCTTCCCCACGCCACCGTCAACGGCGACGAGCATCACCGGCCGAGCGAGGTCCTCGACAAGGCGCGACGCGACGATCCCGATGACACCGGGGTGCCATCCCTCGCGACCCAGCACCACGCCATACACCGCATCGAGGTCGAGCCCCTCGGCCATCCGGCGCGCCTGCGCAAGGGTCTCGCGATCGATCTCCTGGCGCGTGCGATTGAGCTCCTCCAGCTCGCGCGCGATGCGGTTGCACTGTTCCACGTCGGACGAGAGCAGGAGCTCGACGCCGCGCATCGCGCTCCCCACGCGGCCGGCCGCGTTGAGGCGCGGCGCCAGCACAAACCCGATGCGTCCGGCCGTGAGGGCGCTGCTCGCCAACCCGGCGGCCTCGATGAGGGCCCGCAACCCGACGTGAGAGGTCTCGGCCATCATCCGCAGCCCGTACCGCACGAAGGTGCGGTTCTCCCCGCGCAGCGGCGCGACGTCGGCGACGGTGGCAAGCGCCACCAGGTCCAAGTGGCGGAGGACGATGTTCTCGTTGCCGCCTAACGCGCGGACCAGGGCGAGCGAGAGCTTGAAGGCGACTCCCGCGGCACACAGATCCTTGTCCGGGTAGGCGCAGCCGGGCTGCCGCGGGTTGAGGACGGCGACGCACGCCGGCACCGGCCGACTGGGCAGGTGGTGATCCGACACGATCGTGTCGATCCCGAGGGCGGCAAGCCGCTCGATGGCCTGGTGGGCACTCGTCCCGCAATCGCAGGTCAACACGAGCCGTGCCCCCTCACGCACGGCAGCCTCGACCCCTGCGTCCGACAGGTCGTAGCCGTCGGTCATGCGATGCGGCAGGAACGGGACGGCGCGTCCGCCGAGGTAGCGGATCACCTTGACCATGATCGTCGACGAGCAGATGCCGTCAACGTCGTAGTCGCCGTGTACGAGCACCGTTTCCCCGTTCGCGATGGCCCGGGCGAGCCGCTCGACGGCCTCGGACATGCCGAGGAAGAGCGCGGGATCGTGGAGATGCTCCATCCGGGGACGGAGGTACGTGCGCGCGGCCTCGAGATCCCCGTACCCGCGGGTGATCAGCAGCTGCGCCACGAGCGGCGGCAGGTGGAGCGCAGACGACAGGGCGGCGACATCGGACGCCGGCGCAGCCTCCACGGGACGCCAGCGAGGGGCAATGCGCGCGCGGACAACGGGTGAGGTCATGTGCCGAACATCTCAGCCGGCCGCCGCGCGACCATCATCCTTCCCTTGCGTAGATAAGCACGCCGCACGCCTCGCACACCTCGACGGCCCCGCTGGAGGTCATCGCCTGGCGACGCTGCACCGGGATCGCGGTGTCACACGCGCCGCAGGCACCCGATTCCACCGCGAAGAGCGACTGCGAGCGGCGGCGCTGGCGGATGCGGTCATACTTGGCACGGAGCCCGTTGGAGACAGCCACGGCGCGTGCATCTCGCTGCACCTTTGCGGCCTCGAGCGTCTTCCCCAATGCGGCCTGCTCGGCGGTGATGGCGTCGCGCGCGGCGGCCTGGTTGGCGTCGAGCTGCACGAGCTCCGCCTCCTTCTCCGCCAGCACCTTGCGACCCTCGGTGGCGCGGTTGACCACGTCGCGGTGCGACTGCTCCAGCTCGAGCAGGACCTTCTTCCCCATCTCCACCTGCGCGACGGCCGCGGTGGCTTCGCGCATGCGCTTCACGAGGTCGAGTTGGGCGACATTGCGCTCGTGGCGTTCCTTGTGCTCGGCCAGCCGCTGCCCCAGCTCGGTGCGCTTGCGATCATCGGACTCGACGGCCCCGCGCAACTGCTGGATGGCCTTGAGGGCCGCAGCGCGCACGTTGTCGAGGGCGGCGAGCCGCGGCGCGACCGCGTCCAGCTGAGCGACGATCCCCTCGACGATATCGTCTTCGGCCTGCAGGTCGATCAGCGCCTGTACATCGGGATTGGTCATCGGGAAGCGGGCGTTTCGTTGAGGTGCAACATCATGGTTGCTCGCGGAGTGCGAGCAACTGTCCTATCTCGCGGCGGTTCCGTTCCACTTCCATCAGGAGGGTGTCCTTCTCCGTTCCGGTGGCCGTGGCGAGCAGCGATTTGATCTCGGCGTTCCGTTCCTCGAGTCGGCGCTGGTCGAGTCTCGACAGGCTGTCGTCGACGGTCCGCTGCAGGTGCTGGATGGCATCGGGATCCGCCAACAGCTCCTGCATCACCACCACCGCCGCTTCCGACAGGCCGTGGGCCAGTTCCTCCACGGAAGCCTCCGAGCCCAACTCGAGCAACGCCTCAAAGATCTCGCGCAGCTCCGGTACCTGGAAGCTATCGGGTCCGCAGCGCTCGGTCACGCGCTCGACGACGCCGCGCTCGTGGAGCATGGCCCGGATCAGCTCGCGTTCGGCCGAATCGGCCGCCACCGACACCCGACGGCGGACGCGGGGCGTGGCCGCACGTCGATCGGGCTCCTCTCGCGGCGGCTCGGACGGCGGGGCTGCCGCCTGGCCGCCACGCTTGCGCACCGTCTCCGCCTCGCGCTGCAGTACTTCGCGATCCACGCCGGAGACCTCGGCGGCGCGGGCCAGGTAAATGCCACGCGTCACCGGGTCGGCACAGGCCCGGATCGTCGGTAACAGGTGGTCGATCGCCTTGCGACGCTTGTGCAGGTCGGCGAACCAGCCACCACGCTCGAGGATCTGGATCTTCCGCTCGAACACGTCGAGGCTGGCCGATGCGGCACGCTCGATCGCCTCGCGACCGTGCTTTCGTGCGTAGGTGTCCGGGTCCTCGCCCTCGGGAAGGGTGATGACCCGCACGGACAACCCCTGCGCCAGCAGGATGTCACCCGCGCGGAAGGTGGCCTTGAGTCCCGCCTTGTCCGAGTCGTACAGCAGGAAGACGCTCGGCGCATACCGCTTGATGAGCTGGGCTTGCCCCTCGGTGAGCGCGGTCCCCAGTGGGGCAACGACCGGCTCCACGCCAACTCCAACGAGGCGCAGCACATCGAAGTACCCCTCCACCAGGAACAGGCGCTCCTCGCGCCGCGCACTGAGGCGTGCCTGGTGCAGGTTGTACAGCAGGCTGCCCTTGGAGTAGACGGGGGACTCGCCCGTGTTGAGGTACTTGGGCTCGCCCGGGGCAATGAGCCGACCGCCGAAGCCGACGTGTTTGCCGCCGAGGTCCTGGATCGGGAAGATGAGCCGGTTGCGAAAACGCGGTCGCAGCGTGGGATCGTCGGGGCGACGCACGAGGAGCCCCGCATCGACGAGTCGTTCGTCGTCCATCCCGAGCGCGTGCAGGCGGGTCACCAGCCCCTCGGGCTCGCGCGGGGCAAAGCCGATCCCGAAGCGTTCGGCCAGTGCGCGGTCCACCTCACGTTGGGCGAGATACGCCCGCGCAGCCTTGCCCGCGTCGTCACGCCACAAGACCTGCTGGAAGAACTCGGCCGCCGCTGCATTCGCCTCCCAATACGGCGTGCGGGGATCCGGCCCTTCCTGCCGGCTCTTCGTCTCGTGCAGCTCAATGCCCACCTTCCCCGCGACCAGCCGGACGGCATCGGGCCAGTCCATCCCGAGGCGCTTCTGGATGAAGGTGAACACGTCGCCGGACTCGTGGCAGACGAAGCAGTAGTACATCCCCTTGCGGGGCGA
>JAEUJK010000818.1 GCA_016794735.1 Gemmatimonadota bacterium
AAACCCGCTGAGCCCGTTGCTCCCGACGCCGACCAGCACGGTCCCGCTGGGTGGCCCGCCCTCGCCCATCCGCACGGATGTGGGGTTGCACGAGGATGGCATGTCGTGGGACAGCACGCGCGCCCAGTCGGTCCGCGAGTACACGATTGGCTCGACCCTCGCGTTCGAGCGGGCCGAGTGGTCCCACCAGGCCATCGCCGGGGTGGACGGCTACGTCCTCGACAACCTGGCGATGACGGCGGGGCGGTACCGCACGACGGGGGACAGTGCGTTGCTTGCGTCCGCCGGGAATGCGCATCGCCTCAGCCTGCGGTGGAGCGGCAATCGGCATTTTGTCGCCGGGCCACACGCGACGGGGGCGATCACCTTCGGTCTCGAGCAGTCGAGCCTGCGCGACGCCACGCGTGGCGCCTCGTTTGCCCCCTCGCCCACGGGGGAGTCGGCGATCTGGCGTCACACGACGGGAGTGACGGCCCAGGGCGAAGTGTCGGTGGGCGGCGCGTTCGTCGTGAACGGCGGCCTGCGGTTCGAGCGGACCTCCGGGTACACGTTGTTGAGCGGGGTGTCGGCGTTGCCGTCGATCGGGCTGGCGTGGCGTCACTCCAGCGGCCCGGCGGCGATCACGCTGCGCGGTGCCTACGGACGCGCGATCCAGCAGCCACGAGTTGGCACGCGCGATAATCCGTGGGGTGGGCGCTCGCCGGCGATTGCCGCGCTCGAGCCCGAGGCGCAGGCCGGCTTCGAATACGGGTTCGACCTGCGGTACGGGACCGCGGCGATGCTGAGCGTCACGCGCTTCGACCAGCGGGCGTCCAACCTGGTCCAGCCGGTGATCACCCCTGTGCCGGGCAGCCGCAGCTTCTCCACGCGACTCGAGAACATCGGTGCCATCCTGAACCGCGGGTGGGAAATGGAAGGGCGCCTCACGCGGGGCGCGCTGAACCTCACCGGGTCACTCGGCCTCACCGACAGCCGCGTCGACCAACTCGCACGCGGATATCGCGGCGACCTCCAGAACAACGATCGGGTGCTGCAGGTGCCGGCGCACACGGCCAGCCTCGCGGCCAACTGGCTGGGGCGTGGCTGGTCCGCCACGGCCAACGTGGCGCGTGCCGGCAACTGGATCAACTACGATTGGCTCTCGCTCGCGACGCTCGATCGCGCACCGGATGGTGAGGTGCTGCGGAGTTACTGGCTGCGGTATCCCGGGGCCACCCGCGTGGGGATGTCGTTCACGCGGGACGTCACGCGCGCGTTCGAGCTGATGGGGAGCGTGGAGAACCTGCTTGGCACGCAGCGCGGCGAACCGGACAATGTCACGATTGTCCCGGGACGGACGGTGCGCGCGGGGCTGCGCGCGCGCTTCTAGCGCGCTACGAGATCCAGATCCCGAGGACGCGGGTCAGCAGGGACAGGCCGAGCGCAAAGGTCGCCATCACGCCTAACGCGAGTGTGGTGACATGGATGGCGTGTGCGAGGCGCGGGCGCAGGTGGCTCCGCGCGGCAACGATCGCGGTGCCGAACGCCGCGAGGGTGAACGTCGCCAGCGCCACGCGCCACCAGTCCGGCGCGAACAGCAGGACGGCCGCAGTCGCGGCGATCCCCGTTCCGCACGCCACCGCCGCCTGCCCGTCCGACACGCGTGTGGACGCCCGCGCCAGCAGTACCGCGAGGGTCGGCTCCGGCGCGTCGTCGGCGTGCGTCATTTTGCCGCGGGCGCCGGGAGGCGCAGGGTGAACACCACGTAGTCGCCCTTCGCCGCATGTTCCGACGTGGGCAGGGAGTCGAGCGACGGCACCGGCACGGCGCTCACCACGAGGGTGCGCGCACCGGTCGCGCGACGCGCTGCACGGGCGACGGTCCCGAGCCGGTAGTCACTGTGAAAGGCGCCGTCGTAATGCACGACGACCGTCCCCGGATTGGCGCGCCAGGCCGCCGCGACCGCCTCGCCCATGGCCTCGTCCTTGGTGCACTGCGCCTCGTAGAACCGCTCGACCATGCGCTTGCTCGCCTCGTCCAGCGCGGGGCCGGACGGGCCTCCGTTCCCATGCCCCTGCATGGACGCGGCAAGCCGGCGGAAGTACTCGTCATCGCGCGGGCACTGGTGCTCGGCGGCAATCCACCGTTTGTCTGCGGCGGGAATCGTGTCCAGCGCCCGCAGCCCGGCGCGGCTCACGGTGCTCGCGAGGCGGCGCGGGATGTTGGACGCCACCACCGGCCACCCACGCGCGCGGGCCAGCTCGACCATGCCGCGGTAGTCGGTGGCGTACCGATCCCAGGGCCGTGAGGCCGCGAGGAACTCCGGCTCGGCGGTGCGACCCGCGAGGTAGGCGTCGAGCGGGCCCTGCACGTCGCGCTCGAACATCTCGAGCGAGAGGACCACGCGCGAACGTCGTTCCCCGATGGCGGCGAGCAGCGCGAGTTCGGTCGCGTGGGTGACCGGGTCGTCGTGCTGCTCACCAAAGAACACGAGGTCCGACGACGCGGCCGCGCGCACGAGTTGATCGAACCCCACCTGCCGACTCGCACGGCTGTCCCAGACACGCAGGACCGGGGACGCGCTCGGTGCGGTGGACGCCGACGGTCCCGGCGCGCACGCGGCGCCAATGGTGAGCGCGAGGAGGGGCAGGGTGCCGCGAAGGCGGAATCGGATCATGCCAAAAGCTGTGGGTCGGTCGTCGCCGGGGCCAGCGGGGGACTTCCCACGACGGCTTCGGCGTCCATTTCGACGAGGTATTCGTCCCCGATCGGCGGGGCGTGCACCAGGGTGTTGGCGGGCTGGATGTGGCCAAATCGCTCGCCGTGGGCGCGGGAAATGGGTTCCCACTGCGCCGGATCACGCACGTAGATGCGCGTGCGCACCACATCGTCGAGGGTGCCGCCCAGGGACACGATGGCGCCCTCGACCTTGTCGATGATCGCGTGCATTTGCGCCGCGGGATCGTTGGCGCCGAGTGCGCGGGACCCGTGGGTGGCCGTGGTGCCAGAGACGAGAACGCGGTCACCAACCCGCACGGCGCGTGCGAAACCCGCGATTTCTTCCCACGGCGTGCCAGACAGCGCGAGCACGCGATCTCGTTGCTGCCGGGTGGCGAACGGCGCCGGGAACGACTGCAGGTGGTGGCTCAGGTCGCCACTGGCGGTGAGGAACGGCGGCTTGCGGTACTCGTCGCCGCAGTCGCCGGGGATGCGTCGCAGCCGCTGGACCGCGGCCGCGATCTCCGAGCGGCTGAGGTCGTCCAGCGCGAAGGTCGCGAGGCGCACCGTATCCTCGACGTGTGCACTCTCGCCGAGGCGAGCCCCGATGATGATGCCCCCAACGGCCGGCTGCTCCAGCATGTAGCGGCAGGCCACGTTGGCGATGGAGACGCCGTGCCGCCTGGCCACGACGTCCAGCACCCGCAGCAGCTGCTGCAGCGCCTCCCATCCGCCGGCCTCGTCGACGAAGCGCCGGTACTTCATCTGGGACCACGTTTGCAGTGCCGCGGGATCGGGCTTGCCGAGCCAACGCTCCGAGAGCAGTCCACCGGCCACGGTGCCAAAGGCCAGCAGCTTGACCCCGTGGGACAGGCACAGCGCACTCATGGCGCCGGCGGCGCGCTGGTCCAGCAGCGAAAAGCAGACCTGGTTGCTGACGATCGGGATCCCGCTCGTGAGGGCAATGCGCAGGTGCGCCGTGTCGAAGTTGGTGAGCCCGATGTTGCCGACCAGTCCTTCCTCGCGCAGCTCGGTGATCCAGAACAACGCGTCGAGCCATGCGGGGTTGGCGTATTGCCACGCGTGGAACTGGAGCAGCGGGAGCCGGTCGAGGGCCATGCGATCCAGTGAACGCTGGACAGCGGTGCGCACGGCGTCACGCGTGAGCGGCCCCGGCTCGGGCACCCACTTGGTGAGCAGTTCGACGGCATGTGCACCGGGGCGCCGATGGTACCGGCCGACCACGTCTTCTGCGGACCCGTAGTGATCCGCCATGTCGAACGTGGTGAGTCCCGCCGCGGCGTAGGGATCCATCGCCGCGGCCATCGCGTCCAGGTCCACGGTGCGCCCGTCGCGCTCCATGTCGGCCACCTGCCAGAGTCCCGTGAGGACGCGTGAGATGGTGAGGGAAGGCGACAGGGCGATGCGCGGGATCATGGGGTACTTGGGGCTACTTGATGGCGTTGTCGATGTCCGCGGCAATGAGCCAGCGGCCGGATCGGTCCTTCCGGAGGGCGAGGACAAACTTCCCGATGTCGGGCGAGTTGCGCTCCCCGTACGCATACGCACCCACGATCCAGCCAATGGAGTCCGCGGTGGCGTAGGAGAGGGCGCGCAGCCGTAGTGGGCCGGAGTTCCCCTGGTACGCGGCGCGGATGGCCTCGTGACCCTGGGCTGGCGGCTTGCGGTTGGGCAGGGCAAAGCCGTCGGTCGCGAAGAGGCGCGCCACGGCGGCGGCGTCCCCTTTCTCCCATCCCTGCTCGTAGTCGCGCAACACGCGGTCGAGCGCGGGGGGCAGGGTGACGGACCGTGGCTGCTGGGCCGCCAGCGGGAGTGCGGCGAGCGCGAGGAGGAGCGAGACGGCGAGGCGCATGGGAATCCCGGTGAAGGGGGCGTGCGGGGCCTAGCTGAGTTGTGCGCGAAGTTCCGCCGCGCTGCGGGCGACAGCCGTTGGTTGCTCGGCGCGCAGCGTGGCTTCGGAAAAGGCGCCCCAGGTGACGGCGATCGAGTCGATCCCTGCCGCCCGCGCCGCGCGCAGGTCGAACGGGGAGTCCCCGATGTACACGGCCTCGGCGCGTTCACCCCCAAGGCGCTCCATGGCGAACCAGAGTGGATCGGGTTCGGGCTTGTGGCGCGTGGTGCTCTCGATGCCGACGACCAGGTCGAAGTGCTCGCGCAGCCCGATGAGGTCGAGCGCGCGGTGGGCGAGGGGCTCGATCTTGGAGGTGACGACACCTAACGAGCGACCGTCCCCCGCGAGCCAGGCGACGACGTCGTTGACGCCGTCGTAGGGCTTCGTCATGGTGTCGTGGTGCAACATCTGGTGCTCGCGATACGCCTGCACGAGCCGGTGCAGCTCGGCCTCGTCGCGCGCGTAGGCACCGAACTGCGTGACGAGGGGCTTCCCGATCCCCGACATGATCTCGTCGCGGTCCGGGGAACGGCCCTGCACGTGCGTGAACGCCCAGGTGGCGGCCTGCACGATGAGCTCGATGGAGTCGACGAGGGTTCCGTCGAGGTCGAAAAGGACGACACGATGCGCCATGCGCCAAGATAGCAGGGGTGGCGCGTGCTCAGGCTCCTTCGATGAGCAGGATGGCCCAGGGGACCGGGGGCTCGTCGGTCGTTCCGCCCTGTGTACGCGGGGCGAGGCGCGCGGCCAGCACGCCGACGTCGTCGAGGTTGCGCGGCCGTTCCTCGAGCCACGAGGCCAGGGCGATGGCGCCGCCAGCGCTCGTCGTGCGATGCACCAGCGAGACGGCACACGCCACGAGGTCCAGGGCTGACGCGCGAGCCGTGCGCGGCGCGCGCGCGCCGATCGCCCGGATCGTCCGGACAACCTGCCGCTGGGCGTCCGTCGTGTGGAGGTGCGCGGCGTCGAGCACGGCCCGGGTTCGACACCACCGGTGCACGCGAGCCACGGCGCGCTCGGCCGTCTTGTCGTCGACAGTGGTAAATGGCGCTCTCGCGGCCAGGGTGAGGAGCGACGCCACCTGCTCGGTGTCCCGCGTGGTGCCGTGCCTGGTGTGCGCGACGAGATGCGCGGCGTGGCCCTGACGGATCACGGCGACCCAGCTCGCGCGCGCTCCGCCCACACGGGCCAGCGCCACGGGAACACCGGCCATGGACTCGTCGTCAGCGGGCCACGTGCGGACGAGGTCGCACAATCGTTCCACGGCGCCCGCTGCCGAGGGTGCGGTTGGTGGTGCCCGCAGCGCGTCGAGGGCGATTCCCGCCGCGAGGTGCGAGGCACGGGCCTTGTCGCAGAGCCGACGGAGCAGCCGGAGCGCACGTTCCCCTGCAGGCGGCAGGCGAAAGGCGTACGACGCCACCTCCGCGTGTGGTGATCCCGGGCGTTGCAACCGGCCGATGCGTTGCTCGATGCGCGCCGGCGTCCACGGGAGGTCGAGGTGGATCAGGACGCCAGCGCCTTGCAGGTCCACGCCCTCGGACAGGACGTCGGTCGTCACGAGGAGCTCAAGATGCATGGGATCGTTGGGCTGTGACGGCGGCCCCGGGCCCAGGCGTGCGAGCACCTCGCGTCGTGTGACGCGCCCCGCAGCGATATGGGCACCGGCGCCCCAGATCCCGGCGGCACGTCGGAGCCCCTTCCAGCGTTGGAACATTGCCTGCGCCGTGGCGGCGGACGAGGTGAACGCCACCGCCGCAATATCGACTTGACGTTCCAGCGCGAGGCGAACGTTGTTGGCTCGCGCCACGTCGGAGTCCGGCCCGAGTAGCACGGTGCGGCTGAGGCGATCGATGGCCGTGGTCCACCGCTCGAGCTGCACGTGCCACTCGGCGGGACGCGCCATCACGGCACCGTCGAGGCCCAGGGAGAGCTGGAGCGTCCCCGGTCCGACGATGGCGCGCGAGATCGCGGCGGCGGTCGGCCGCTCCCCGCGCTCGACGAGGGAGCGCATGGCCTGCGCCGCGGTGCGGCGCGCGTGCAGCGCCGTGCGGAGCGCGGCCTCGCTGGAGAGCCATTGGCGCACCATGCCGAGCACGCCTAACGCGTGTGCCTGTCCGGCATCGTCGGCCGGGAGTGGCGGGGGCAGGTCGAGGATCTGCTCGAGCAACTCGCGTCGGGCGGGGTTGTGGAGCCAGCGGAGCGGGCCGCGGGTCGGGGTGCCGATCGCGGGTGGCATGGCGCGTCGCACCAGCACGGAGCGCACGACGTCGTCGCTGGGGCGCGCAAAGAGGTGGACCAGCGCGCCGAGGTCTCGCGCCGAGTTGTGGACCGGCGTGGCGCTCAGCAGGAGGACGTGGTGTCCCCAGGCGAGGCTGGCGAGGGCGCGATACCGCCGGGTGGCCGGGTTGCGTGCGTGATGGGCTTCGTCGACGATGACGAGCGCACCAGCAAATGCCGGCGTTGGCGTCGCACGGGACAACGACTCCATGGACCGGAAGGTGGCGACGACTCCCGTGCGGGCAAACGCCGTGCGCCACGTGTCCCGCAGGACGGCCGGCGCGACCACCACCACGTCCGCGTAACGCGTCGCGCAGGCAAGGGCGGTGTAGGTCTTCCCGGCCCCGACCGGATCGGCCAACACGGCGCCCCCGAACTGGCGACACCGATCCAGAAGCAGGGCGGCCGCCTCCCGTTGGTGTGCGTGCAGGACCACACGGCCCAGCTGGGACGGCACGTCGAGGGTGGTGCGGACCGCGACGGCGATGCGGGCGCGCACCGCACCTACCGCCATTGCCACTCGACCAGCGGCGCGATGGATCGCACGGTGATGCGATAGGCGTCGCACGCCGCGGCCAGGAGGTCGCTGTCGGAGGGCGGGTCGCCGCGCATCCCCCGTTCGCCGAGTGGGGCGAGCACGTCGCGGGCGCGCGCCCAATCCGTGGGGAGCGGCAGGGTGGAGACGGTCCAGGCAAGGAAACGTTGGTATCCCCCACGCGCCGGTTCGGCGATGGCCGCGAGCCATGCCGCGACCACGGGAGAATTGAGCAGGGTGGCGAGCGCGGCCGCATCGGTGTCGTCCCGGCAGGGCAACACGTAGCAGGTGTTCAGCGGCACCACCGGCGAACGCGCGGGGAGGATGAGCGCGCGTGGCCCGCGACTCATGTCCGCCCACACGACACGCGGCCGGTCGTTGAGCGCGGCCTCGATCCGAAAGAGCGACCACCACGCTGCCTGGCCTCGCACATCGCTCCGGGTGGCGAGCGTGGAGCGCCAGCGGCCCAGCCATCGCGCCGTGGCATCGGGCAAGGTGCGCAGTGGACGGCCGTCGGCTCCGTGCGTCCAGATGATCGATTCGGTGGAGGGTCGCGACTCCCATGGCCGCACCTGCTCCCCGCGCAACACGGGCCGCAGCATGTCGCGATCGACGCGCACATTGCCACGTGAGGTCGAGACGATCGCCAGGTCGCCGTCCATGTGGGAAGGCGTGACCAGGAATGCCTCGTTGCAGCCGCACTTCACGCCGAGCAGTGGCGACTGAAATCGCGCCAGCGGCGCCCCCGCCTCGACGAGGCGCCGAAAGCCACGCTGCGCGTCCGGTGGGAGGGTGACCCACGGTGACCCCGGCGTGCGATCGAAGGTGAGGTCGCTGGACGCACAGCTCCAGCTCACCGCGAGGCGTCGACGATGCACGGTCACGCGTACCGGGTCGGTGGCGACCGGTGCTGCCTTGCGAGCCACCACGAGCGAGGGATACGCCGCTGCATCGAACGCCGCGGGGGCTTCCGACCAATCCTCGACGACGCGCACAGCATTGCTGCCGTGCAGCAGCTGGCGAACACCACCACCGGCCATCGAGCGCCACAACTTCATCGGCAACAGCAGCGCGACCACGCCGCCGGGACGCAGGAGCCGGACGGACTGCTCCGCGAAGAGCGCGGCCAGGTCTACCTGCGCACCAAACGATGCGCCGCGCGTTGGGGCCGATTCCCAGGCGGCGTCACGAAACACCCGGTACGTCGCGCGAAACTGCTCACGTCGCTCCGGCGGAATGCGGTGCAGTCGCACCCAGGGTGGATTGCCAACGACGAGGTCGAATCCGCCGTCGTGAATGGCATCGGCAAAGTGCGACGCAAAGCGGAAGGGAAGCGCGGCTCCATCGCGCAGTGCGGCGCGTTGACGTCGCAGGCGACGGGCCAGTTGGCGCAGTTCCTCACGCCGTGCGAGTTCCTCGGGCAGGGAGCCGCGGCGCCCGCCGAACAGGTCGCGCCCGCGTGAGGCGACCACGAGGGACCAGCGTTCCTCCGCAATCGAGGTAAGGCGTGCATCGATGACCCCGAGCGCTGCGCGACGCTCTTCCGCGTCGAGCTGACGGGCGAGCGCAACCTTTCGCTTGCCGGTGCTGCGCGCATACCGCGCCCGATCACGCGCGATGGCCCTGGATGCGCGGGTGGCAGGCTCCCACTCGCCACCATCGAGGGCATCACCGACGCGCACGTTCCGGTCGAGGTTGGGGAGCGGCGGGAGTTCCATGGGGTCCTCCACCTGCCGTTCGACCAGCGTGGAGAGCCACAGCCGCAACTCGCACAGCCAGACGGCCATCGGGTTGAGATCCACGCCGAAGATCGACCGCGTGAGGACGCGTTGCTTGAGGAGCGCGCGCGGGGTCTCGTCCCCTGCGGTGATGAGCAGTCCCACGATGCGGTCGAGGGCGTGAACGAGGAACGCCCCCGACCCGCAGGCGGCGTCGAGCACCCGGATCCCGCGGAGCACCCGACCGGCATCCGGGTGGTCCGGTGATGCGCCGGCCAGCCAGCGGTCTGCGGCTGCCTCCGGCACCCCGACCGATCGCACGTATTCGCCTAACGCGGCCTCGGTGGTGCGTTCGACGAGGGCCTGCGGGGTGTAGAAGGCCCCGGTCTCGCGACGGTCGCGCGAGGCCATGAGGCTCTCGAAGGCCCGGCCGAGCATTTCCGGGTCGATCGCCGCCTCGGTGGCGTCGGTGCGGTCTTCGGTGGCGGTGAAGCGATAGCGCGTGAGCACCTCGTCGAACAACGCGGCAAGTTCGGAGTCACGGAAGCGCAGGGTCCGATGGCGCTGCTCGAGCGGCGAACGCGTGAAGAGGCCGCCATTCAGGAACGGCACCCGGCCAAACGCGCGTGCGCGTGCCGCACGTTGGTGCCACGGCGTGTTGAGCGTGCCGAAGAAGAGCGGCTCGAGCACGCGGCGATGCAGGTGCCCGGTGGCGAGCGCGGCGTCGCAATGCCGGGCGAGGAAGTTCCGGTCGCCATCGAGCCATCCGCGTCCCTCCAGGAAGGCCAGGAAGAGCAACCGTGACGCGGTTGCGAGGGCCAGTGCGTGCCTCGCCTCGGCGGGGGCCGACCCCTCGGCGCCCTCGCCTAACGCGTGGACATGGCGCTCGAGTGCGCGATAGAAGCGCGTGGAGATGGCGTCGCGGCCGAGGATCTCGTGCCAGCGCGCGTGGACGAGGAGGTCCTCGCCGCTCGCGGCCGCGGCGACGGCGGCCAGGGTTTCGGCGTCGCTTTCCCGCGGTTGACGGGGGTCGAGCCACAACGTGGCGCGGCGCGGGCGGGATTCGCCGTCAACGAAGGTGGACAACGCGGCCGCGTCACCGGCGCTTGCGACCGCAAGCACCATCCACCGGAACTCCGGTGCGCGCGCCGCGAGCCGGGCCGTGCAGGTCTCGACGACCTCGCGCACCGGGTGTGTGTGGGCGACGAGGGCGATGGCCCGCAGGGTGCCGGCGCGCCGCGCGAGCACGCCACCTCGGGCGTGGGCGTCGATGCCTAACGCGCGGGCGGTGACGGCATCGAGGCGGGCGACCGGGCCGAAGCCGAGTGCCTTGAGGACGGGCGGAGCGCCGGTGGGGCGGACCAACGCGGCGAGCAGGGTGTGGGCGCTACGGGAGGTGAGCACCTCCCGAACGTCGTGCCGGTGTGGTGGCGCACCGCCATCACCCTACCGCAGACCACAACAAACCGTTGCGAACGTCAGCGCGTTTCGGTCTCGCCGCGGGCGATCACAACGGCAGCGGCCATGTCGCCGGTGACGTTTGCCGTCGTGCGGAACATGTCGGGAACGGTGTCCACGGCGAGGAGGATCCCCATTCCCTCCACCGGGACCCCGGCCGCAACCATCGCGGGCACCATCGCCACGATCGA
>JAEUJK010000369.1 GCA_016794735.1 Gemmatimonadota bacterium
TGCTCACGACGCGCGAGCGCCAGGTGCTGGTCGGAGTGGCGCGCGGCCTGGCCAACAAGGAGATCGCCGCCCAGCTGGGGATCGCAACGCGGACCGTCGAGGCGCATCGCGACTCGTTAGGTCGCAAGCTCGGGATCCGCACTGCCGCTGGGCTCACGCGGTACTGCCTGGAGCACGGGATCGAGTAGGGCGGCTGCTCGGCGCAAGCGTTGGCTGGACATGGCCCGGTACGACCTCCACCTTCGGGCACCCTCGACCCGGCCCCCATGCGTCACCTCGTACTGTTGGTCGTCAGCGCCGCCATGGTTGCGTGTACCGCTGGCGGAAACCCTCCCGATGCCGCGCCGACGTGGACGGCGGAGAATGGGGTGACGATCGGCGATCCCGCGCCGCGCAAGGACGGCCAGCTGCGTGTGCTGGTCTACCATGACATGGAAGGGTTGGCCGGCCAGGACGATTACCGCACGTTCAACTACTCGCACCCGGACTTCTACCCGAAGGGACGCGAGTACCTCGCGGCCGACGTGAACGCGGTGGTCGACGGCCTGTTCGCCGGTGGCGCGACGGCGGTGACGATCGTGGATGGGCATGGGAGCGGCAATCCCAACCCGGACCTCGATCCCGCGCTGCTCGACAAGCGAGCGACGCAACTCACGCGCGACAGCGCCTTTCGGCAGTACGTGGACATCGTCGCCCCCGACACCTACGACGCGATCGTCGCGGTCGGGATGCATGCCAAGACCGGGAGCCAGGGGTTTGCGTCACACACGATCACCCTCGGCATGGACGTCTGGATGAACGGCCGCTCGATCACCGAGAGCGAACTCGTCGCGTACTCGTGGGGGCGTCACGGGGTGCCGATGGTGATGGTGACCGGCGATGACAAACTCGCCGCAGATTTGCAGACGATGCCGTGGCTCAAGTTCGTCGTCACCAAGCATGCGACGAGCGCCAGCACCGTGACGCTGCGCAACGTGGACAGCGTGCACGCCGAGATGAAGGCGCAAGCGTCGGCCGCGATGCGCGAGATTGCGCAGGCCAGGACGCTCACCGTGAAGGAGCCGGTGAACGCGGCGCTCCGCGTGGTGTTGCCGGCACGCCTCGCCCCGCTGCGCGGGGTGCCCGGCGTCACGCTCGCGGAGAGCGGGGACCGGGTGGACTTCGTGGCGAAGGACTTCATGGCCGCCTACGACGGCGTGAACGCGCTGATTGGTGTAGCGCGGCTCGCGTATCCCACGGTGCAGAACGAGATCATCCGCGAACATCCGGACAGCACGCTCATCCTGCGGCACCAGCGCGAGCGGTTGATGGAGCGGTGGTTCGACGTGGAGTCGGGACGCTGGTCACCGCCGCCGCCGCCACCGGCGGTGCCTGGGCGGAAGTTCTACGGAGCGCAGTAGGTCGTCGTCAGCTGCCCAGCTTCTCGCGCAGGATCCGCTGGACCGCCGCACGCACGCGATCCGACGACGCGGAGATCTCGCGCCGCGTCGCCTCGCTCGGTGACAACTCCACATCGGACGCGGTGGCGATCGCGTCGACATACCACTGCGCCCAGGTCTCGA
>JAEUJK010000886.1 GCA_016794735.1 Gemmatimonadota bacterium
ATCGGGTTCACCTGGTGGCCCAAGGCCTGAAAAACATCACGGGCCCCGTCGCACTGCGCGGGGCCCGTTTCGTTTCAGGTGGTCGACGGATCCTGGGGATCGCTGCCTGACGAGGGTTCGGTGCGCAACCTCGCGAGCGCGGCCTGCTGTTGAGGGGTCAGCAGGTTCTTGATGCGAACGAGGAGCGTGAGGTGCCCCTCCTTGATGCGCCGCTCGGTTTGCATCACGCGGTCCAGCCGGTCCTTGGCGCGATCGAGGTCCACCCGGGGCTTGGACAGCTCGGATGACAGCGCCTCGACCTGGTCCTGCAACTCCCATTGCAGGCTCACCACCTGGCCCTGCAACTCACGAATCAACCGGCTGATCGCGTCCCGCTGTTCATCCGTGAGGGAGATGGCGCGCCGGTGTTTCATGATCAGCTCGGGCTCGAACAACGTCCGGGCGATCGGGTCTTCGATGGCGGGAGGCGTTTGCGCCGCCGCCGGTGCGCCGGCAAGCGCCAGCACGACGGTGGCGCCGCCAAGGAGGCGATACAACGAAGGGTTCCTGGACATCAGCTTGGTCTCCGTCGGTCCGTCGCCCCGGATCCCAGGGCGGGGAGTCGTCGCAGGTATTCCGCACCGGGGACCGAAAGCAGTCCATCGGTAGGTAATGGCCGATCGGTGCGTGACCATTCGGTCACGGCCTGTTCGAACTCCCGATCCCCGGCGCGCATGGGGGCCAGCCACAAGGCCAACCCGGCCGCAGCCGCGAGGGGAACGGTGACGGCGGCCCACCGCCAATAACGCCGCGGCGCCGTGGTCACCCGAGGCGCCTGCACACGACTCGCGTCCGCCTCGACGCGCGCGCGTGCGATCATCGCGTCGAACGACGGCGTCACCCGTGCGTCGGCCCGACGCAGTCCGTCAAACGCGCTGCGAAGCTGTCGCTCGGTTTCGTGGTCGCTCATGGCTCTTCGCTCCGATCCTCACGTTCGTCTCTCGCCTGCCGCCCGTGACCACGGGCCACCAGCAAGGCGCGGAGGCGCTTCTTGGCCCGTTCATAGTGAACACGAGCGGAACCCAGCGACACCCCCATCACCCCCGACGCCTCCGCAATACTCAGCTCCTGCTGGAACACCAGGTGCAACACTTCGCGCTGCCGGTCGGCCAACTTGCCCAGGGCCTCGCGGAGTGCCTCGTGTTCCTCGGCGCGGATCAGTTCCACGTCCGCACCCACCGACGGCGATTCCACCTCGGGCTCCGCCTCGAACGGCAGCTCGCGTCCACCGCGACGCTGCAGTTCCATGGCGGTGAGGCGGATCACCCCGAACAACCAGGTACGAAACGACGACCGCTCCGAGAACTTCGCGTGTCCCGAAAGCACCTTCACATATGTCGTCTGCAGGACGTCCGACGCGAGGTCGGGGTCGCCCCGGCAGCAGCTCCGCGCCCAGGCGAAACCCGCCTCGTGCAGCGCGGCGAGCGATGCCTCGAGGTCCGGGGTTGGCAGTGCGGGGTGGGCCATCCAGTGAAAGTGCGGGTCTCATCCCGGACTGGGTGAGGGGGGGGACGGTTTCATATGACGCCGAGCCCGCCGGATTGGTCGGCAAGGGGGCCCCAGAACGACCGACCGGCCGCCGCCCGCCGGAGATATCCCGTCGTCGCCAACCCGACGCGCGTAGCAGCGTGCCTCGCGCAAACAGAACGTCGTACGGGGTGTACTTCGTGACGGGAAGATCAGGGTCCATGATGCATCCTCGTGTCGCGGCTGCGAACAACACATCGCGCCGTGATCCCCCAGTGGAGGTACCTATGTCGTCGCATCACATGAATCGCCACGCTTCGCGTTCTCGCGTCGTTGCCGTCGCCGTGCTTGCGTTCGCCCTGGCG
>JAEUJK010000006.1 GCA_016794735.1 Gemmatimonadota bacterium
GGCGATGTTCGAGCCATCCGGCCGCTTGCAGAGCGACTTCTTGGGCACGCGGAAACGCACGAGCTTCGTGGAGTCGGTGCTCCCCGCCTCGGCGTTGTACCAGATGAACGCCTCGCGATCCTCGCCCTTCACCGCCCAGAAGGAAACGGTCGGGTTCGCGATGGTCGGGGCGCCTTCGGCCGCCTGCAGGAAGATGGGGTCGCTGTAGCCGCCCGACCGCTGCGCGTCACCCGGCAGGAGGCCGGTGCTGGTGTCGGCCGAGCAGGCGAACGCACCCAGCAGCGCAAGCGGGGCGAGCCGGCGTAGCCAGCGGGACGGTTGGTCAATCATCGGAATCTCCAGAGTCGTCGTACGAGGCGGGATCGAGGCTGGTGAGGCGCATCAACCTCGGGCGGGAAATCCCCAGTTGCCGAGCGGCTTCGGACTTGTTGCCACCACATCGAACAATCATGTCGGCGGCGGCAGCCCTGACGAGCGCGTTCAGCGGGCCGGGGAATGGAAGGACGCCAGGGCCGTTGACCGGGGCATCCGAGGAGGGAACAAGGAACGCAAAATCGGTGGCGTCGAGGCGGTCGCCCGACGCGAGCAGCAACACCCGCTCCATGGCATTGCGCAGTTCACGCACGTTGCCGGGCCAGGCGTAGTCCAGCAGGACCTGCTCCCCGGCAGCAGTCAGTTGGGGCGCAGGGATCGCGTAGTCCGACGAGAGGCGGGACAGGAAGTGCCGCGCCAGCGGGATGATGTCCTCGCGACGGCGGCGCAGCGGCGGCAGCTCCAGCGGGACGACATTCAGGCGATGGTAGAGGTCCGCGCGGAACTCCTGGCGGCGCACGGCCTCGGCGAGGTCCACGTGCGTCGCGGCAATCACGCGGGCGTCGATCGAGATGGGACGCTGCCCACCCACGCGACGGATGGTCCGCTCCTCGAGTGCGCGCAGCAGCTTGCCCTGCAACGACAACGCGAGGTGGCCGATCTCGTCCAGGAACACCGTGCCGCCGTGGGCCACCTCGAACAAACCAGGCTTGGCCGTTGTGGCACCGGTGAAGGCACCGCGTTCATGGCCGAACAACTCGCTCTCCAACAGTTGTTCGGGGATCGCCGCGCAGTTGATGTCCACGAACGGCCCTTCGCGACGCGGCCCTTCATAGTGGATGGCCCGGGCAATCAGCTCCTTGCCGGTCCCCGTCTCGCCCGTGAGCAGGACGGTGACGCCAGCGTGCGGGATGACGCGCTCGGCCATCGACAGCGCCCGACGCAACGCTGGGCTCGAGCCGAGGATGCCGCGGAAGGCGTACCGGGCACGCTGGTCCTCGGCGAAACCGGCACGCTGCTCGCGCGACTTGTCCGCCCCGGCACGTTGGCGCAGCCAACTCCGCAACGCGTCGAAGTCCTGCGGGAGGGCGAAGTACTCGGTGGCACCGGCCCGGATCACCGAAACCGCGAGTCGGTGCGACGCGATCGCGCCAACCGCGATGATCTCGGCGCGGGAGCCGTGGATCGAGCGGAGCGTGGAAACGAGCTGCTCTTCCTCGCCACCAGCCGCCACCACCACGACCCCGTCCTGGCGGCC
>JAEUJK010000018.1 GCA_016794735.1 Gemmatimonadota bacterium
ATCAAGGGGCTCTTGGAGAGTCTCATGGATGTGGGTTCCGCGCTCAGTAGGTGAAACGCGCCGTGATCGACCAGACGCGCGGAATGGGGTAACCACCAAAGTCGAAGCCGCGATCCGCCGCGGTGGTCTGCGTGGAGCCCAGGCCGCCGGCGTTCGTGCCGAAGAGGTTGATCTCGGGGTCATAGCCGCTGTAGTCCGTCCAGACCCACAGGTTGCGGCCCGAAAGCGTGAGGTCGATGCCGTCCTTGAAGTAGCGCTTCACCGGCGCCCAATCGAGCAGGTAACTCGCCGAGAACTCACGCACCTTCACGAACGTGCCGTCCTCGATCCAGTACTCGAAGATGCCCTGCGTGCGTGCGTTGAAGCCCGGGGGCAGCTTGCGCGGGTCGCCGTACGGCAGCAGCTCGCGCTCGAATTCCTTGGAGTTGCTCGCGATGCCGGCGTTCTGCGCGCGCGTCGACAGGTTCATGATGTCATGGCCGAACACGCCGTCGAGCAGGAGCCGCATGCGCAGCTTCTTGAAGACGGTGAGTTCATTGAGCAGCGAGCCCAGGAAGTCGGGGTTCGGGTCTCCGATGACCTTGTTCAACGAGTCGTTGCAGTTGCCACCGCTCAGCGCCTGGCGCTGCGCGATCGTCGTCCCCATGTCCACCGTCTGGTTGGAGCGGCGATACCGACCGAGCGAGTCGAGCAGGAGCGCGCCGGTGACGCAGTTGCGTGCTGCATACGAGCCGTAGAACACACCAGCCGGCTGGCCGGTGCGAATGCGGTTCGGATACCCGCCCGCCGACTGGAAGTCCTGGATCGCCAGGCTCTCGACCAGGTTGCGGTTGCGCGAGTAGGTCAGCGTCGAGGTCCACTGCAGGTTGGGGCGATCGACGTTGGTCGTGCGCAGCAGCAGCTCGAAGCCCTTGTTGGACATCGTGCCGATCGGGAAGAACTGCCGCGTGAACCCGGTGCTCGTGGGGAGCGGCCGGAAGAACAGCAGGTCGGAGACGAGACGGTCGTAGTACGTCGCCTCGGCACCCACACGCCCGTTGAGGAAACCGGCTTCCGCACCGACTTCCCATTCCCGCGCGCGTTCGTTGCGCAGGTCGGGGTTGCCGAAGGTGACGTCGTTGACGAACCCGGGGCGCCCCGCAAACGGGAGCTGCGTGAAGGTGACGTACTGCGAATACGCGTTCACCGTGCCCGGCTGCGAGCCGGCCCAGCCGAGGGCGGAGCGCACGCGCAGCGAGTTGAAGGCACCGGCCCGGTTCGGCGTGACCACATACGCCGCGGACAACTTCGGGAATGCCTGCCAGCGTTCGGACGGCGCAAAGGTGGACGACGCGTCGTACCGCACGGCGCCGGAGAGGAAGAGGCGGTCGTTCCACTCGAGTTCCTGCTGCCCGTAGAAGCCCAGCGTGCGCAGCTCGACCTCGGCCTGGCCGGCCGCGAAGACCGAACCCGCGCTCACCAGCTCGCCGACGGGGGCGAGCCCGTTGGCCACCGCGTTCGTCGTGCGGACGCGCTGCGAGGTGAAGTTGAAGCCGCCCGTGGTGCGCATCTGGAACGGACCAACCTGCGGCCACGTCCACGCGGCCACACCGTCCTGGTTGATGACGCGCGTGCCCTGGAAGACCGACTGCGACCTACCGGTGGACAGCGGGGCCGTGCCGAGCACCGCACCACGCGGCACGAACTGGCGCTGCTCGAAGCCGGTGTTGTCGATCCCGATCGAGTAGTCGAGCAGGAGGTTCGCCGCCGGCGTGAAGGTCAGCTTGGTGGACCCGATGAAGCGATCGATGTTCTGCGGGTTGCGAATGCGATCGATCGCGAGGAGCGGGTTGGTCCCGAGCGACGGCGGCAGCGGATAGATGCCGTTGGTCGGCCGGAAGTCGACGTTGGTGGGCGCGAAGAACAGCGAACCCATGATCCCGTAATCGTTCTGCTCGCCGAAGGCCTGGAACTGGTTGGCCGTGTTCACATAGTTCGCCGTCACGTTGGCGATCAACCGCGGCGTGAGCTGCTGCTGCAGGTTCACGCGCCCGCCCGAACGCTGCGACGACGTGGAACGCAGGATGCCATCCTCGACCAGGCTGTTCCCGCTGATGAAGTAGCGCGTCTGGTCGTTCCCGCCCTCGACGGTGAGGTTGACGTCGCTGCCGTACGCGCGCTGGAAGATGTCGTCCTGGTAGTTGAAGCGACTCACCGGCAGCCCCGCCGCGTCGAACGGATACAGGTTGAAGGGCTGCTGTTCACGGAGTTCGCTGCCCGACCCGCGCACGGACAGCGAGAAGCGCGGCTTCCCGACACTCCCGCGCTTGGTGAAGATCTGCACCACGCCGTTGTTGGCGCGCGAGCCGTACAGCGCAGCGGCCGCCGCACCGCGGATGATCTCCACGCGATCGATGTCGGCGGGATTGAGGTCGGCCAACCGGTTCTGCGGGTTGGCGCGCGTCCCGAGGTCGGCCAGCTGTCCCGAGCCGTTGTCGATGATGACGCCGTCAACGATGTACAGCGGGTCGGAACCGGAGATGAACGAGTTGGTGCCGCGCAGGCGCACGGAGATACCGCCGCCGCCTGGGCCACCGGAGTTCTGCGTGATCTGCGCCCCCGGCAGCTTGCCCTGCAGCGCCTGGTCCACGGTGACCGACTGTGCGCGTCCAACGATCGTCGAGTCGAGGCTCGCGACGCTGGTGCCCACCTTGCGCTTCTCGGTGGGA
>JAEUJK010000023.1 GCA_016794735.1 Gemmatimonadota bacterium
CCCCTCGCTGCCAACACCAAGGACGTCCTGCAGCGGGACGATGGCCGTGTCCGCCACCGATCCCAGCACGCTGCGGATGAAGTCCCAGTGGATGTCGTCCCCGCTTATCTCGAGATACTCGAGGGCGCGCTCGAACGCGGACGGCGATGGCTCGTCCGATGCCGGGTCGGTGCCTGCCGGCGTTGCGCCGCCTTGGCGTTGCGCGGCACTCCACCCGGCCGTGGTGTCGTTGTCGTGCGTGCCGGTGTACGCCACGAGGTGACGCGTCCAATTGTGCGGGCGATGGACGTTGTCGGGATCGTCGTCCCCAAAGGCGAACTGCAGCACAACCATCCCCGCGAGTCCAAGCTCCTCGCGCAGCGCCTCGACCGCCGGGGTAATGTCGCCGAGGTTCTCGGCTACGATCTGCCCCATGCCGGCATCCTGCAGGGCAGTGAACAGTTCCTTGCCGGGTCCTGGCTGCCATGTACCGTCGACGGCGGTCTCCGCGTCACCCGCGACTTCCCAGTACGACTCGAATCCGCGGAAGTGATCGAGGCGCACGACGTCGAAGCGCGTGAACGCGTGTTGAAGCCGCGCGATCCACCAGCGATATCCCTGCGCGCGATGGGTGTCCCAGTCGTAGAGCGGGTTCCCCCAGCGCTGCCCGGTGGGGCTGAAGTAGTCCGGGGGGACTCCAGCCTGTACCGCGAGTTGGCCTGACGCGTCCAGGCGGAACAGGCTCCGATGCGCCCACACGTCAGCGGAGTCGTGCGCGACGTAGATCGGGACATCTCCCATGAGCCGGATCCCACGCGCGTGCGCCGCGGCGCGCAGCTCGCGAAACTGGCGATCGAATAGGTACTGCTCCACCTGGCGTGCGTGCACGAGCGGCACGAGTCGCTCGACGTCGGGCATCACGCGCGCACGATCGGCCCCCTCGGTCCATGCCGTCCACGCGGAACCGCCCTGCAGTTCCTTGAGTGCCATGAACAGGCAGTAGTCGGGGAGCCAGTGCGACTGGTCGCGGAGGAACAGCTCGTAGTCCCGGTCGGGAACGAAGGCAGCGACGGCGCGCGCGAGCGCCTCACGCTTCGCTGCGATGACCGCGGGGTAGTCGACGCGGCGCGCGTCGCCATCCCATGGAGCGGCCTCGGCGAGGTGGATCAAAAGCGGATTGCCAGCGAAGGTCGAGAACGACTGGTAGGGCGAGTCGCCGTAGCCGGTGGGGCCGAGCGGGAGCATCTGCCAGACAGTACACCCGGCCTCGGCGAGGCGGTCGAGGAACTGGTGTGCCGACGGGCCCAGGTCCCCGATGCCGTGCGGGCCGGGGAGCGAGGTGGGATGCAGCAGCAGGCCGGCGCAGCGGCGCGCGGCCGGCCGCGGTGCGTCGAGGGCAGCCGTATGCACGCCTAACGCCAAACCGCAGACAGCAAGCGCATCCAGTTGCCGCCGAGCACCTTCTCGATGCGCGCGGACGAGTGGCCGGCCCCGGCCATGGCATCGGCGACCATTTCCATGCGGCGCGGCGAGTTGAAGTCGGGGACGTAGTTGAAGATGTTCTCGTCCTCCCCCGGGGCGGAAATGCCCTTCGCCCGCCGGTCCTGCACGAAGCGCGCGTGGACGTCGCGAAACTCAGGCGTGAGGTCCAGCGGCGTGATGGAGAGGTCGCTGCCGATCCCAACGTGGTCCTCGCCGCAGGTGTTGATGCAGTGATTGAGGTGGCGGAGGAAGTCCTCCTTGCCCGGTTGGCCCTGCGCGCGGAGGAATGGCATCATGAAGACGCCGACGACCCCGCCCTTGTTGGCGAGCTGGCGGAGGATGTCATCCGGCTTGTTGCGCGGCACGTTCGTGATGGCGGCCGACCCGGAGTGCGTCGCCGCGATGGGGACGGTGGACGCCGCAATGGCCTGACGCGTCGTTTCCCAGCCGACGTGGCTGACGTCCACGAGTGCCCCGAGGCTGTTGAGCCGCGCGATGACCTCGCGGCCATAGGGCTTGAGTCCACGATCCTCGGGCACGAGGCAGCCGTCGCCGACGAGGTTGGAGCCATTGTAGGTGAGCTGGACGATGCGCACCCCAAGCCGGTGGAACATCTCGACCCGCTCGATCTTGTCCCAGTACGGCGTGGTATCCTGGAATCCAAAAATGGCGCCGAGTTTCCGTTCGGCCTTGGCGCGCCTGATGTCGGCGATCGAGCGGACTGCCATGAACGCATCCGGGTGGGCGTCGAACTCGTGGTGCCACGCGGCGATGTTCCGCAGGGTGTCCTCGAACGACGCTTCCGGTGTTGGGCCGAGCGCGCTGACGGTGGAGTTCACGGCCGTGATGCCGGAGCGCCGTGCGTTCTCGACCATCTGCGGGGTGAGCGGCTTGCCGAGCCAGTCCGGGACGTTGAAGGGCCCGGCCGTGGCGAGCATGTCGAGGACGAGGGCGCGGTCGTAGCCGGGCCACGCACTGCCGCGGATGTATGGAGCGAGTGGGATGGCGAGGGCGCCGAGGGCGGACCGGCGGGCGAAGTCGCGTCGATTCATGCGCTCAATGGTGCGGTGCGCGATCCGGCGAAACAAGGAGTCGGCAGGCGCACAGGGAGCGGGCACCGGCGCGGGTCATCCTCGCTGGAAGACCAGGCAACTCGGTTGCCTGGGATCGGTCGCGCGACTGGCGGAGCGAAGCGCCGTGGATGGCGGGTGATGCCACGAGGGCCAGAGGGCGCCCTCGTGGCACCGGCGCACTCAGGGTGCGACCGTGAATGACGTCGGCGTCGGGATCGCGAGGCCGTACGTGGTATTCAGGGCCTGCGCCGCCGCCTGGGCGAGCACGAGATGCCCTGCAGCGTTCGGGTGGATGCCGTCCAGGGAGATGTAGGCCCCATACGGCGTCGCTGACGTCATCAGCTGCACGACGGAGAATGGTGGCTTGAGGTCCGATCGGCCGTACAGTGCGTCCAGGTCAAAGTAGGCAAAGCCGGCTCGTGCAGCCGTCTGGCGCGTATGGGCGCTCATGGCCGAGAGGGTGGCGTTGACCACGCCCTGTTCCGCAGGGGAAAGCACGAAGTCCTGTACGCCGAGACCGCCGTCGGTACAGGTCAGCACAAACGGTGGCAGGCCGCGCTGGCGCAAGGCGAGCCCGGTCGCGACGGCGGTGGGAACCCGAACCGGGACAAAGACCAGGTTCGGGGACGCATCGCAGGATGCATCAACGGTGACGTGGAAGGCGGCCAGGAAGGTCGCCCGATCTGCCCAGAGTTCGTCTCCGCGACGGAACGACGGGAACGAGCCCACGTCATTGATGAGTCCCACGACGACCGCGCGCTTCACCTTGGCCGCGATCGCATCCACCAGCTGCGTGAACTGGGGCGCCCACGTGGCGAACGGCACGATGGTGACGCCAGGGATGGCGATGCCACTTCGCGCGTTCAGCACCTCATTCCCGCCGAACTCGATCGAGACGAGCCTGGGTTTCTGGCGCAGGGTGGCCGTCAGCTGGGTTTCCCCAGGCGGCAGGATCCGCGGGTACAGCTTGCTATAGAACGGATCCGCCTGGAGGGCGGGCGTGGTGACGAGCGCGTCGCGGGTCGTCGCGGCGGAGATGGCCACGTTGCGCGCAGGGAGTTCAGTGCCGGGGATCAGGGGGGCGCACTGGAACGAGGCCCCGGGGGCGCCCGCGGCTTCCCCAGAGGCCCGGACGCCGGTGGCGAGCGGCGCGACCAGCGGCGACCGGCAGCCCGAGGATGCAATCGCCGGGTAGGTCATGTTTCGGCCGGCGGCTGCCGCGAGCTGTCGCGGCCAGGCCGTGGCCTGATCCGTGGCCACCGCGCCGTCCGACTGCCACCCCATCGAGATGCTGGTCCCCATCGCGACATAACGACGGAAGACCCCGATCCCATCCTCTTCCTCCAGCAGGTCGGGGGAGGCAGTAACTGCGGGGGCCGTCGGCGGGGCATCGGTACAGGCCACGAGCGCAGCGATCCCCAGGATCGCCAGCCGTTGGGTGGAACGCATAGCACCCTCCAAGAAATGTGGCGCCCGCAATTGGGCGCGGCAGCAACATTCCCTTTGTCTATCCGTCCACCCATCGGCTGGATGACGTAGGAGCGGACGACGAGCGACGTAGAGAGACGCGGCG
>JAEUJK010000062.1 GCA_016794735.1 Gemmatimonadota bacterium
CGTTCGTTCGGCGCGATACGCCTGGTCGTCGGCCCACGGTGCCGGGTCGGCGAGCTGCGTGTCCACATCGCCCTCATGCGCGTGTCGCGCATGGGTGCGACGCCAGCTCATCGCGCGGTTGTGCGCCACCCGATACACGAAGGTCCGCTCCGAGCACTCGTGCCGGAACCCGGGCAACGCCCGCCACAACGCGAACGAGATTTCCTGCATGAGGTCGTCGGCATCCGCTGCTGTTGTTGTGTAGGTCCGCGCGAGGCGCACGAGGGCAGGTCCCCACGTGGTGAGGACCCGGTCCCAGTCCGCGTCCGCCTCGCGAGGCACGTCAGCGCGCCGCCGGGTGCGCCACGCCACGCAGGAACACCTGCGCGATTCGCTGCGTGTTGCTGATGTTGGCGCGCGGGTCGGCGTCCAGCAGCACCAGGTCCGCCCGCTTGCCGGCCTCCACCGTCCCGATCTCGCCGTCGAGGCCTAACGACTTTGCCCCATCGAGGGTCGCCATCCGCAGCACCACCGGCGCGGGAATCCCCGCCTTCACGAGCAGCTCCATCTCCCGGTGAAACGAGATCCCGGGGACGGTCCAGGGGTTGTTGGCGTCGGTACCCACCGTCATTCGTACCCCGGCGCGGTAGAGCGCCTGAACGAAGGCCTCGACGCGCGGCCACACCGCTGCCGCGTCGGCGAAGTCCTGCGGCGTCCAGCCCACGGCGAGGTCGAAACCGCGCCAGTTCTCGCGCAATACGGGTGCGGCGTGCGCGAGGTCCGCGCTCTCGCGGATGGCCGGCGTGTTGCCCCGGAACATGGCGTCAAAGGTGACCAGGGTGAGGTCGAGCCAGGTCTGGTGCTGGACGAGGGCCTCGATCATCGCACGCACCTCGCGGCTGCTGGTGTCCGCAAACCGGAACCAGGTGGCCATGAACTGGGTGCCCTTCATCGTCTTGATGTAGTCGGGGCGTCGGTCCGCCGCGATGAGGGCCGGTGAGCCAGGCACCACGTGGACGATGCCATCCACGCCGGCGTTCGCGGCGTCGGTCCAGGTGGTGAACGCCGTGTGCGTGATGGCCTTGAGGCCGCGCGCGTGCGCCTCCTCGACCCCGGCCTTCACCAGCGGAAGGGTCAGGCCGGCGTACAGCTTGATGTAGTCCACCCCCAACGCGGCCTGGCGACGCACCTCCTCGCGCATCGCCTCGGGGGTGCTGGCCGCGCGGCCCATTCCCGGGGATGCAAAGACGTCGATCGCCTCCCCCGCCGTCCGTACGCGTGGCCCCACCAGCAGCCCACGCTCGAGTGAATCGCGCAGGGCAACCGCCAGTTCGGCCGGGCCGCCGGGGTTCCGGATCATCGTCACCCCAAAAGCCAAAAGCGTGCGAAGGGTGTGCAGCGACGCCGCATGGTCATAGGCAAAGCTCATCTCGGGCGTTCCGCCGACCACGCGATAACTCACCGGCCCGATCGCCACGTGGGCATGGGTGTCCACGAAGCCCGGCAGGAGGAACTTCCCGCGACCATCAATGATGCGTGCCCCTCCGGGGGCCGCACGCCGGGTCGGCATCACCTCGCGAATCCTGCCCTCCTGCACCGTGACATCCATGTGAGGACGCGCGCGGGAGTCCGGGCCATCGATCACCGTCACGTCCCGGATGACCGTAAGCTGCAGGGAAACGCCGACCAGGAAGGGGATGAGCATGGGTCGCAAGGTTGGGATATACAGGCAGTCTCCGGCCGCGCGAGGACCTTACACGCCCGTGGCGCACGCTCACCTTCCCCCCGTGCCGACGCCGGGTACCTTCCCCGCACTTCACCTCACGGCATGAGCGGACTGGTGCTCCCACAGATCCGCGCAACGTTCCGGGCCGTTGCTGCGACGGTGGTTCCGGAGACCGCTGCGCTGGATGCCGACGGATGGGCCCGATTGGAGGCCGAGGTGGAGCGTGCCCTCCGGTCCCGCCCGGAGCGCATGGTGCGCCAGCTGGTGCTCTTCGCTCGCGTGCTGGAGGTCGCGTCGCTCTTCACCGATCGGACGCGGTTCTCGCGCCTGGTGCCTGCGGCGCGGCACCGCGTGCTCAAGTCGCTCGAGCTCTCGCGCCTCGTGTTGCTGCGCCGCGGCGTCTGGGGACTCCGCACGTTGGTCCTCCTGGGCTACTACACGCAGGCCGAGGTGCAGTCGCGCATCGGGTATCGCGCCCATGTCGACGGCTGGAGTGCGCGGCGCACCTCGGGTGAACACGCGGCCACGCCAACGGACAACTGAGATGGCCGAGTCACGGACCTACGACATCGTGATCATCGGCTCCGGCGCCGGTGGTGGGACCGTCGCCCAGGCCCTCGCCCCGATGGTCGCGCAGGGACTCAAGATCCTGGTGCTCGAACGGGGGCCGCGACTCGACGACCACGAGTTCACCGGGCGCGAAGCGGAGATGGCCCCGGCCCTGTATGCGGACGAGGGCGGGTTCCTCACCGCCGACGGCACGATGACCCTCGCCATGGGCCGCGTGTATGGCGGCTCGACGGTGGTCTACACCGGCACCTCGCTGGTGGCACCGGAGCGCGTCATTCGCTCGTGGTGCGTCCCGGGGCTCGAGCACGCGGACCTCGAGCGCCGGTGCGAGCAGTTCATGGCCGCAAACCATGTGCATTACCTGCCGCGCGTCCTGCTCAACGAGAACAACAAGCGCTTCTTCACCGGCGCCCACCGGTGTGGCTACAAGCCCGAGCAGTTCCCGGTGAACCTGCGCGGGTGCAAGGGCTCCTCGTTATGCAACCTCGGCTGCCCGAACGGGGCGAAGATGGGGACGCACCGGGTCCAACTACCGGATGCTGAACGCCAGGGCGTGGAGGTCGTCACGCGGGCCGAGGTGCTGCGGCTCGAGGAACGTGCGGTGCAGCTCCGCGTCAGCGCCCGGCCGGAGGGCGGCAAGGGGCGACCTTCCGAATGGGCCCCGGGCGACTATCACGTCTCCGCGCGACTCGTGGTGAGCTGCGGCGGGTCGATCGGCACGAGTGCGCTGCTGTTGCGGTCGCCCGTGACCGCCGGCATTCCCGGGTTGGGAGAGGGCTTCACCTGCCATCCCGCCCTCATCCTTGTCGGGGAACACGACCACCCCATCACGAACGACGTCGGGCACCCCAAGAGTTATTTCGTCGACCGTGCCGTCGCCGATGGCTTCGTCCTCGAGACGTGCATGTACTTCCCGTTCGTCACGGCCAAGAACCTCACGAGCTTCGGGCCCGAGCACAGCGCCCTGATGCAGGCCTTCCCGCGGCTGCAGATGATCCTCGTGCTGGCGTGCGACAAGGCGGTGAAGGAGAACCGCATCACCGTCGACAAGTCGGGCAAGCCCGTCGTGCACTACACCTTCACCCCGGCCGTGCGTCGGTCCCTCGTCGCCGCCACGCGCGCCTCGGCGCGCATCTTCTTTGCGGCGGGCGCCAAGCGCGTGCATTCCCCGCTCTCCGAACCCACGCTCATTGAACGCGGCGACGCGTACCGCATGGATGACCTGATTCGCGAGGACTACTTCCTCCCGGGTCGCGTCTCGATTGCGGCAGCGCACCTCATGGGCGGGTGCGCGATGGGCACTGGAGCGCGCGCAGTGACCGACGCGCGCGGACGGGTGCGTGGTGTCCCGTGGCTCCGCGTCGCCGACGCGTCGCTCTTCCCCGACTCGCTCGAGATCAATCCCTACCTGACGATCATGGCTCTCGCTGACCGCGTGGCCGAAGGGATCCGCCAGGACTGGGGTTCCATCTCCTGAGACGACCGCTCGCCACAACCCATCCGACCTTCGTATGCCAACACCACCCGTGGTTGAATGCGAGCGTGTCCATCCCGGACTCCAGGTGGAAGACGTGCCCACCGCCGTGGCGTTCTACACGCAGCAACTCGGCTTCACCCTCGGATTCACGTGGGGGGAGCCGGTAGGGTTCGCTGGCGTGAACCTCGGGAAGGTCCAGGTCTTCCTGGATGCGGCCCCGGCGCCACGTGCCACCGGCTCGGTTTTCTTCGTGGTGGATGACGTCGACACGCTCTTCGCCTTTCATGTCGCGCAGGGCGTCGAGGTCCTCGTGCAGCCGGGCGATCGCGAGTACGGCATCCGCGACTACACGGTGCGCGACCTCGCGGGGCATCGCCTCACGTTCGGCCAGTACATCTACTCGGTTGGCGAGCCGGTGCCGATCGAACGCGTCGACGTCCCGGTGCGGCTCGAGAAGCGACTGGCGGCGGTCCTCATGGACCTCGCCGCGCACAAACGCATGAGCCTTTCGAGTTGCCTCGAGGAAACACTCCTGCACACGTTCGAGCCGTTCGGCGACGGTGTTGCGCATCCGCACACCCCGGCCGACGTGCGCGCGATCCAGCAACTCAAGGCGAAGCACGGCATCGACTACGATTGCCATGCGAGCTACCGGTTCGTCGAGCAGTCGCCCACAGGCAACGACACCTGACACCCGCGACGTGAGGTCGCGTAGGAGCAGCACGCGCCCACGACACGACGCCATGCCTGCCCTCCTCCGCCTGCACGCCGCCCTCCGCGCGTCGCCCTGGCTCCGTCGCTTCACGGCAGCCACGCGCTTGGCGATTGCCGTGGGATTCATCCCCTCGGGATGGACCAAGGTGCTGGGCCACCGGTTCACCACGCTCGGGACCGACACCACCGTCGGCTTCTTCTTCGAGGCGTTCTACCAGAACCAGGTGTGGTACCGCGTGGTCGGCGTGGCACAGGTGCTGTCGGCCATCCTGCTGTTCATGCCGCGCACGGCGCACCTCGGCACGCTGTTGTTCCTCCCGATCATCTTCAACATCTGGCTCGTGACGGTTGGGGCGCACTTCCAGGGCACGTGGGTGATCACGAGCCTCATGCTCCTGGCCAACCTGTGGCTCGTGGCGTGGGAATGGGATCGCGTGAGCGCCCTTCTCGCCGTGCCTCGCGGGTCACCCGCAGTGAGTGAGCCCACGCGACCATGGTTAGGCGCCGGCGCCGCGCTCGGGCTCCTCGGCTTTGGCCTGCTCTGGGCGGGGAACATCGCGCTGGTGCGCACCACCCCGGGGCTCCTTGGCTTCCCGGTCGCGGCCGGCGCCGGCGCAGTCGGTGGCGCGGTGGTGGCCTGGCACATCCGGCGGATGCCCGCGTAGCGACGCGCGGCTTCCCGTTGAACCGGGGGGCCAGCGGTCACCACCCGGACCTGGCGTGCATCCCCCGCCCGAGGCGCCAGCGGCCCGGGGCGGGATCTAGCGGTCCTGCGTCCCCGGACGTATGTCGTTTTGCTGACATTCTGGCCCCCCACCAACGGAGCGCCCATGCACTACCGGTTTCTCTCCGCCACGATCCTGGCACTCGGCGTCGCGCCGACCCTTGGCGCCCAGGCCGCGGCACAACCCGCGGCCCTGAACCAGGCGGACGATCCGCTGCTTCGCGGCTTCCGCTGGCGGTCCATTGGACCGACGGGACAGGGAGGTCGCGTGAATGACATCGCCGTCGTCGAGGGCACGCCCACGACGTTCTACGTCGGGTTCGCCACCGGCGGGATCATGAAGACGGTGAACAACGGCACCACGTGGACGCCGATCTTCGATCGCTACTCGACGCACTCGGTCGGCGACATCGGGATCGCCCCGTCCAACCCCGACATCATCTACGTGGGCACCGGGGAGCCTAACAATCGGCAGAGTTCGTCGTTCGGTGACGGGATGTACAAGACCACCGACGGCGGCAAGACCTTCACGCAGGTCGGCCTGCGCGAGACGCAGTCGATCGCGCGCGTCATCGTGCATCCGCGCGATCCCAACACGGTGTGGGTCGCGGCCGTCGGCCACCTCTTCGGGCCCAACGCCGAGCGTGGGGTGTACAAGACCACCGATGGCGGCGCGACCTGGAACAAGGTGCTCTACTTCGACGAGAACACCGGCGCGACGGACCTCATCATCCATCCGCGTGACCCGAACATCCTGTTCGCCGCGATGTACACGCGGCGACGTACGTCGTGGGGGTTCGCCTCGGGCGGCCCGCAGAACGGGATCTATCGCAGCACCAACGGTGGCCAGACGTGGAGCAAGGTCAGCGGCAACGGCCTGCCGCGCGGCGTCACGGGGCGCATCGCCCTGGACTGGTCGCGCTCCAACCCCAACGTGATCTACGCGCAGATGGAAGTTGGTCCGAGTGCTGAGCCGATCCAGGCCGGCACGCGGTCAACCGGTGCGCAGGGCGGTGGCGGCGGCGGTGGCGGCGGTGGCGGATTCGGCAACCAGGCGAACCTGCCGCCGGACGACCAGGCGAGCGGCATCTGGCGTTCCAACGACGGTGGGCGCTCGTGGCAGTTCCGCAGCAACGAGAACCAGCGCCCGATGTACTTCTCGCAGATTCGCGTCGACCCCAACAACGAAGAGACGGTGTACGTCGGGGGCGTCAACGCCCAGAAGTCGACCGACGGCGCGCGCACCTTCAAGGGGCTCGAGGGGATGGGGCACGTCGACCACCACGCCATCTGGATCGACCCGGCCAACAGCCAGCACGTCATGTACGGCAACGACGGCTCCATCGACATCTCGTACGATGGCGGCGCCACGTGGGAAGCCCCGCGCAACTGGGCGATGGGCCAGCCATACCACGCGTCCGTGGACATGAAGCGGCCCTACAACGTCTGCACCGGCCTGCAGGACAACGGCTCATGGTGTGGGCCGAGTTCGGTGCGCTCGGGCCCGATCCTCGGGCAGGACTGGTTCCGCGTGGGTGGCGGCGACGGCTTCTACAGCCAGGTCGACCCCACCGACCCGAACATCCTCTACACCGAGTCCCAGAACGGGAACATGAACCGGCTGGACCTGCGCACGGGCACGACGACCAACATCCGGCCGCGTGCGCCACAGCGCGGCCCGGACGGTGGCGTGAACTTCGGTGGGCCGGGCGGCGGTGCGCCTAACGTCTTCCCGCCACTGGAGCCGGGTGCGGTATTGCGCTGGAACTGGAACACCCCGATCCAGATCTCCCCGCACGACGCGAGCACGATCATCACGGGCGCCAACCGCCTGTTCATCTCGCGCGACAAGGGCCAGACCTGGTGGACGAGCGGCGACCTCACGAAGCAGGTCAACCGCGACGACCGCGAAATCATGGGATTGAAGGGGTCGTTGCCTTCCTGCAACCGGCAGCGCGTGGGCACCTGCATCAACGCGAAGAACGACGGTGTCTCGTTCTACGGCACCATCATCGCCGTGGCGCAGTCGCACATCTCGGCGGACATCATCTGGGTGGGCTCGGACGACGGCAACGTGCAGGTGACGCGTGACGGCGGGCAGACCTTCACGGAAGTGGGCAAGAACATCCCGAGCGGCACCCGCGAGTACTACGTGTCACGCGTCGAGCCGTCGTACTTCGATCGCGGCACGGCGTTCGTGTCCCTCGACGGCCACCGGCACGACGACCTCAAGCCGTACATCTACATGACCCGCGACTACGGCCAGACCTGGACGTCGATCACGGGCGACCTCCCCGCCGTTGGCAACGTCAACTCCATCCGGCAGGACCCGCGGAACCCCAACCTGCTGTATGCCGGCACCGAGTACGGCTTCTACACCTCGCTCGATGAAGGCAAGACGTGGAAGAAGTTCATGACCAACCTGCCGGTCGTGCGCATCGACGACGTCATCGTGCACCCGCGCGACAACGACCTCGTCCTCTCCACGCACGGGCGCAGCGTGTGGATCATGGACGACATCTCGCCGCTCCAGCAGATGACCCCCGCGGTGATGCAGCAGGACGCCGTCCTCTTCGAGCCGCGCAACGCCATCCGCTGGCGCGAGGACATCCGCCTGCGTCGCTCCGTGACCGGGCAGAAGAACTATGAAGGGGAGAATGCGCCAGCGGGCACCGCGATCGCGTACTACCTCAAGAACCCGGCGTCCGACGTGAAGCTCACGATCCGCGACCTTGGCAACGGATCGTTTGTCCGGAGCTTCGAGGCACCGAAGGCCGCAGGACTCAATCGCGTGCAGTGGAACCTCTGCTCGGACCTGCGGCAGCTGCAACCAGGCCAGGGCGGCGGCTTTGGTGGTGGAGGCGGTGGCGGTAATCCGTGCGCCCAGGGCGGCGGTGGCGGCGGCGGTGGTGGTGGTGGGCAAGGCGGGGGTGCGCGCATCGGCACGCTGGCCCAGCCTGGCGCCTACCTCGTCACGCTCACGGTGGACGGCAAGGAATACACGAAGACCGTCACCGTCCTCGAGGACGTGTGGATGAACTGATCGTGTGACACCGTGGTCGCCACCCAGGGACTCGGCTGGCGACCACGCGAGAGCGGACACCACGAAGCACGGGACATGAGGCCGAGGCGACGGCGCGCAGTGGCGTCGTGTCGCATCCCCTCCCCCCGTGCTTCGTGCGTTTCGGGCGGACCGAGTGCCTAACGCACGTAGGTGAACGCGCCGGCGTCGAACGTCGCCTCGGTCCCCTGGCGGCCGACGAACACCTGCACCTTGATCCGGTCCTCGGCGATGAGCTGGGCCAGCAGGATGCCGTACTGCGTGTCGCCGAACTGGTACGTGAGGGGATATGCCACCGCGCCACTCGCCATGGTCACGGTGGAGGGATGCGGGGCATTCGCCGGGATCCCCCAGACGCCCGCCGGCGCGATCGTACCGCCGATCGAGATGCGGACGAGCCGGGGATCGTAGTAGTCCTGCACAAACGCGAGGGTGCGCGGCCACCCGGCCCGGCCGGCCGATGTCTGGTCGGCCGGCAGGCTGGCCTCGTACCAATCGCCGGCCAGGGTGCCCCGCACGCCAAAGTCGATGCGCCCTTCGCGATCGGTCGCCGACGGGTGCCGCCGGAGGCGGGCGAGGATCTGGCTCCTGAGCGGCTCCACGAAGTACTGCCACGGCGAGACGTAGTGCAGCGTCGGCTCCGGGTACCGCGCGGGATTGAGGAAGCCCGTGTGGGAGACGCGTCGGTCGGTTGCCCCCAGGTCGAGCGTCGCGCCGGGCGGCGTGGTACCGATCGGCTCACCGGCCCGGATCACCTGCCCCACGGCGAGTCCCGGAATCGGCACGAGGTGATCGAGGTAGTACTCGAAGTCCTCGGTGCAAATGAGCGTCACCTTCGCGTCGCCACCATCCTCCTGCATGATGAACCGGACCCGACCGGTCGCCGGGGCGACCACCGGCAACATATCGGTAGGCCGGGGCCCGGCATTCGTGTCGAAGTTCCACTGGTACAGGTACACATGGTCGGTCGGCAACGTGTGCCCGGGCGGGTTCAGGCTGCCCAGTGGCGTAATGATCGCGATCCGCGACAGGTCCACCGGCGGCACCGTGAACGCCGCCACGCCATCACTTGGCGGCTCGATGCGGGACGGGACGGTGCCCCCATGCCCGCCGCCGCAGGCGAGCAGGGTCAGGATCAACAGGCCGCGCAGGGTGTGTTGCATCGCCGGATGCCCGGGTGGGTGTTGCCCACCAGTTTCGGCGCGTCCCCCGGCGAGGATTAAGCGGTCAGGGCTTCCTGATGTAGACCGAGTCCAGTACGCGGCGGTACTCGGCCAGGGTGCCCAGGCCCACGGTCTGCCGCAGGGAGTCGACCTTGGCCGAGTCCTCCAGCGGCTCGAACACGATCCCTTCCGTGAGGAACTTGGCCTGCGTGCCGTATCGTTGCTTGCGTCCCGCCTGGGACTGCACGCGATCGTACAGCAGCGCGTACGACTGCCCGTCCACCTCCGCGCGCGCCCACGCGGCGGTCAACGTGTCCAGCATCGCGGCCTGGAAGTCGGGATCGTGCGTGGCATGCTGCACGATGAGGAACGCCGCGTTGCTGGCGCGATCGCCCACGCGCTCACGCGACGGCCAGCCGTGGGCGGCGATCTCCGCCTTGAGCCACGTGGTGTTGTCGCGATCGATGCGCTCCATCTCGCGCGCCTTCACGGTGTCGATGGTCCCGCCGGGCCCGAATGCACTGTCCCGAATGGCCTGGTCCCGGGACATGCGCTCGAGCAACTCGACCTGCAGCGCGCGCGTCGCCGGGTCGCGCGTGTCGCGCTCCTCGCCCGCGCACCCCACCACCAGCACCACGCTCGCCACCAGGAGTCGTTTCATGTCGTTGGAGTCTAGCGGGACCGGATGCCGAGTCCCAGGTACACGCGCCGGCCGGCGCCGGGTTCATAGAAGCGGCCGCGCGTGGCGTTGGTCACCACGTTCGCGACGTAGGTCCGATCGAAGAGGTTCTCCACGCCGACCACCGGCTCGACGCCGCGCAGGGCGAGCGACGTCAGCCCGCCGCGGGCATTCCACACGACCCATCCCGGCGCCCACGTCACGTTGGCGTCGTCCGCGGCAGCCCGCGCGCCCTGCTGCGCCTCGAGGGTGAGGAAGCCCCATGGCCGCCGGCCCGTGGCAAAGAATGAGGCCGTCGTCGGTGAGACTCCCGGAACACGCTTGCCATCGAGCACCGTCGTCCCGACGCGAAACTCTTCGTACGTGTAGGTGAGGCGCGCCACCGAGGCACCGAGGTCCACCGCCCCGAACGTCGCCGTCAGGCCCAGCTCCGCCCCGGTGCGTGAGGTCTCGCCGGCATTGCGGAAGTACCGACGCCCACCGGAGTTCGGGATCTCGAACGGGATCAGCTCATCGGTGGTCCGGATCCGGAACAGCGCGACGTCATACAACAGGCGGCCCGCGAGCAGCCCCTTCATCCCCGCCTCGAGCGTCCGGCCGCGCTGCGGCTGCAGCTCACGGTTGATCCCGCCCTGGCCATCGGGCTGGTTGGCCATCTCCGTGGTCGTGGGTGTCTCGAAGGAACTCGCGATGTTCCCGTATACCGACATCCCCGGCCTGGGCCGCACGGTCACCCCGAACATCGGGGTCACGGCGCCCATCGTCCGCGACAGGATCGTCCCGGTCGTCGAGCGACGGTCCCGCACCGTGAAGTTGGTGTTGTCGGCCCGCAGCGTGCCGGTGATCGAGAGGATCGAGCGCGTCACCTCGCCGCGCGCAAAGACGCCGCCGGCGGTCACCCGCTCCAATTGGTGGATCGTCTCCACCCCCTGGTCACTCGTGCCGGGACAGGTCGCCGGGGGACGCGGGGTCACGCCGGCGCAGACCGCGAAGTTGCGACGGTCGTCCCGTTGCGACTGCACGTCGGCGCCGACCGCGAGTCGCCACTGGTGCCGCCGGAACACGCCGCCGTGCTGCACGCGCACGTTGGCGCCGAGCACGCGCCGGTCGAACCCGACGACGGCGAAGGCCTGCGGGTTGTACAACTCGCGGAGCCCGGTGAAGACGGACGCGGTCGCACTGCCCCGTCCCTCGCTCCACGGGTGCTCACCAACCAGGGAAAGCAACTTCTGCGAGACCGTCTTGGATGCCTTGCGCGTGACACTCTGCGGGTCGGCCACCATCGGCGTGGTCGCCAGTTCGGCCGCCGTGATCGCCCCCGGGTTCTCGCCCAGCGGGGCGTCGTACCAGGTGAGTTGTGTCCGCAGCGTGGATTCGCCCAACCGACGCGAAACATCTGCCAGGAGTCCCGTCGACCGGAACCGGGCGTAGTCGCGCGGGCCATCCGCGGTGTTGCGCGTACCCGTGGCCTGCCAGCCCCAGGGGCCGCGCCCACCCGCGACACGAGCCGAGAGGCGCTGCGCGTCCTCGTTCCATGTCGCACGACCGCGCCAGGTCACGGCGTCCTGCGGCAGGGGCTCGCTGCGCAGGTCCAGGACCCCACCCGACGCATTTCCATAGAGGGCGCCGGCAGCCCCGCGGAGCACTTCGGCGGAGCCCACACTTTCCAGGTCGACGAAGTCGATCGCCGCCTGCCCGTCGGCCAGGGTCAGCGGGACGCCATCGCGGATCACCCGAAGGCCCCGGATCCCGAACGCCGATCGCGCGCCGAACCCACGGACCGCCACCCGGGGGTCCTGCGTGGGGTTGTGCCGGTTGGACGCCACGAGCCCGGGCACGGTGATCAGCAGGTCCGTGAGTGATCCCCGGCGTGCCCCCGTCCGGGCGGAGTCCATGGAAAGTCGAGCCAGGGAATAGGGGAGGTCGAGGCTGGACCGGGGCGCGTCTCGCGTAACGGTCACCCTGACCGGGGCCAGCCGCCGCGTGCCCGCGGAATCCACCTGCGCGCTGGCGGGCACAGCCGTGAGCGCCACCAGCGCCGTGAGTCGAAGTCCCTTCATGGCCTCCAAACTGGGTGCTGGTCCGTCTGCGGGGAATCCCGGTCCGTCCCGCCCCCCCTGCCAATCCGACCAACGCCCTGCCGTCCTCGCCGACGCGGCTGGCCGAAGCGCGCCGCTCCGGCCGACCGCGCGCGGTACGTGACCTGCCCCTTCCTGCCGCCACACGCGGGCGGTGTTCGCCCAGAAAACCCAACCTCTCTCGTGCAGGAGCACACCTCAATGCGTACCATCTCTCCCCTGACGAACGTCTTCGACCGCATGGTCACCCTCTCCCGCGCCATGGACGACGCGGTCGGGGCCAACGGCCACGAACCCACCTGGGCCCCGTCGCTCGACGCCAGTGAAACCGAGCACGGCTGGATCGTGGAAGTGGACCTGCCGGGCGTCGCGCCGGAATCCGTGGATGTGATCTTCGATCGCAATGCCCTCACGGTGCGCGGCACGCGACAGCGCGTCGAGTCGGAGAAGGCGCGGGCGGGCATTCGCGAGCGTGCCGTGGGCACCTTCGAACGCACGCTCCGGTTTCCCCAACACGTCGACAGCGAGAAGATCGGCGCCGAGTTCCGGCACGGCGTGTTGACGATCACGATCCCGAAGGCGGAGAGCGCCAAGCCGCGGAAGATCTCGGTGAGCGCCACGGCCTGACCCCCTCGGTCGCGGGGGCAACGCGGGTCGCACGGGTACGACACCTGTGCGACCCGCGTCGCGTATTCAAACCCGGGAGCTCACGCCGCTGTCTACCTCCCTGAACCCGCTTCCCGAGTCCTGCTCATGCGCTCCGTTGCCCTGCTGTTGATTGCCGCTGCGACCCTTCCGGCCCAGGAGGTTGTCGGGCGTCGCGATCGTGTGTTCACGCTCTCCGAACGTGTGGGCTCCGGCGACGACGTGCGGATCTTTGCACAACAGGGGACGATCACCGTGACCGAGGCGTCGGGCTCGACGCTGGAGTTCCGCGCAGAGAAGGAACGCGGCGACGCCGAAGACATCGGCTTCGTGGTGCGCCGGAGCGACGGACTCACCATTTGCGCGATCTACGACTCGGACGACGATTGCACCGAGGATGGCATCCGCAGCGAGGGGCGCCGTTGGCGACGGTGGAACGATCGGGCGCGCGCGAACATCACGGTGGCGGTTCCGCGTGGCATGCGGCTCCGCATTTCCTCCGGCAATGGCGATGTGTCGGTGAGCTCGGCGGCCGTCGAGGCGCGCGTCGCGAGCGGCAACGGGCGCGTCCGCGTGAACGGAGTGCGGGGTCAGGTGACGGCGTCGAGTGGCAACGGCCGTGTGACGGTCGAGGACGTCACCGGGCCGGTGAAAGCGACGAGCGGGAACGGAGACGTCACGATCGGAACGGTCGCCGGGCCCGTGAGTGCGTCGTCGGGGAATGGCGACATCCTCGTGAGCATGGACCGTCTCTCCGGCGAAGGCGACATGGAGTTCACCTCGGGCAACGGGCGCATTGCCGTGACGCTGCCGTCGGATCTCTCCGCGGACCTCGAGGCGTCGACCGGGAGCGGGCAGATCACGACCGACTTCCCGATCAAGCTCTCTGGCCGCCTGACCCGGACCCGCCTGCGCGGCACGATCGGCGATGGCGGCCGGCGCCTCCGGATGTCGACGGGGAACGGCAGCATGGAGCTGCGTCGCCGGTAGACGCGGCCACTTTGGCTGGATGGCACGAGGAGGCGGGTGCGGTCAGGTGACTGCACCCGCCCGGCTTTTTTGGGGTGGGGGAGTTCCCTACGTCCCCGCGCAATTACGGCCGATACTCCCGATGGGGGTCCTTTCTCGCAGAGAGTCACGTGCCATGATCGAGCCTGTTCGCCCGACGCGCGTCAACCGCGTCCTTGACGTCACCATCCAGGACAGTGATGACCAGCCGAAGTTGATCCGTCTCTCGAAGACGGTGAACCTCGGGCGGCACGGAATCCTCATGGACGTGCCCGCGTTACTCGACGCCGTGCAGGGTGAGGACATCATCGTCCTGTTGCGTTGGGCGGAGGGCACCTTCGAGAGCCCGGGCCG
>JAEUJK010000138.1 GCA_016794735.1 Gemmatimonadota bacterium
CGCGGTACGATCGAACTCCAGCACCGACATGTCCGACCACTGCACCGCCGAGAGGAGCGACCAGTCGTTCACCCAGTTCTGGCGATTGGTGATGGCGGCCCACATCGCGATGCCGATGGCCCCGAACGAGATCGCGTACGCGCCGTATCGTCCCTTCGCCACGCCGTACGCGGCGAAGATGAAGGCGATCACCACGAAGAAGGTGGGGAGCAGCAACAGGATCCACACCAGCAGGAACGGAACGAGGGAGAACGGCACAGTGCCCTGGGCCACGATGAGGATCATCGAGGCGAGCAGGCAGGCGAGCACGATCACGCCGACCACGACGCCAAGGGCGAGGGCCTTGCCCGCGAGGAGTGCACCGGTCGGGATCGGCAACGCATCGTGGATCGTGTGCAGGCGCGTGGAGCGTTCGCGTTCGAGGCTCTCCACGCCATAGAAGACCAGCAGCAAGGTGACATACGCCGCGAGCAAGGCCATCTGTGTAGTCGCGAGCTGCCCAGGCGTTCGCAGCAGCGGTGTGTCGAACGCGCCGAGGGCAAGCAGCGCGTTGGAGACGACCTGCAACACGACCAGCGGCACAAAGAGGAACAGCCCGGGTTGGGCGGCCAGCTCACGTGCCTCCGCTCGCGCGACCATCATGAGCGTGGCCCACGCCGACGGCGGCCGCGACGTGACGGCGGACAGGGGACGCGCGGGGGCGCTGGTGACGGGCGCGGCCACGGGCGCGCTCGACAAGGCGGCGGTCACATCCGCGTCGGTCACCTTGTGCGAGGCCCGCGCCGTGCGCGCAAAGCGACGGACCGCGCCCCACACCGAGAGCAGCGCGACCAGCAGCCACGTCACGCGCTGGCCGATCATCAGGCCATCCAGCGTCACCGGCTGCGTGTTGTAGAAGGCGGCACCGCGATCGACCTTGAGCCAGGTCTCGCGCAACCAGCGGAGCCCCGACGGATCGATGAACATCAGCACCTGGTTGGCGCTGTCCGTGAGCCAGGTCGGCGACCAGGTCCACAAGAAGAAGAGGCACAGCAGCAGGAGCGCGATCGGGAACGCGAACACGAGGACGGCGCGCCGCGTGGCCGTGCCCACGGCGTAGGCCATCCCCGTCATGAACACCACGTTCGGCAGGCCGAAGACCAGCATCGGCGTGAGGTAGTTGCCCAGGACGAACGGCCCCCGCGACTCCAGCATTTCCGCGTTGGGCAGAACGGAGAGGCACACCATCAGGAACAGCGTGTTGCCCACCAGCACCGTGGTGAACGCCCCCAGCACCCCGAGGTACTTGCCCCAGGCATACTCGGCGGGACGCAACGGCGTGGACTGCAGGATCTCGAGGGCGCGCGACTCCGCGTCCCGGATCACCCCGAGCCCGGCGCCTGCGGCCACGAAGAAGATGTAGGCGGACCAGCTGAAGGCCGCGAAGACCTGGGTGAGGGCGAACTGCGACGTGAGATGCACGCGCGTGCCGCCCACCGACGCATCACCTGACGAGATCGCGACCGTCACCCACCCCGCCGACAACCCGTACGACAGGAACAGGATGAGGCCGATGAGCACCCACGTGAGTGGGCGACGCAGCGTGAGTCGCATCTCGTCCCATGCGACCACGCGAACGCGAGCGAGACTCATGCGGCCGCTCCCCCAACCAGCGATTCACCCTGCATGAGGAGCAGGTACGCATCCTCGAGGGTCCCGGTGACCGGTTCGAACCCGGCAGGCACCCGGGCATCGGGCGCATGGATGCGCACGCGATTGCGCCCTTCCACCATCACGGCCTGCGTCACTCGATGGGTGCGGCGCAGCTCATCGAGGGCGTGCCCCTCGACATCGCCTTCATAGACCATCCCGGCGAGCGAGGCCCGTGCGTCGCGCGGCGTGGTGAGCGCGAGCACGCGCCCCTGCCGGATCACGGCGAAACGCGGGCACAACACGGCCACGTCCTCGACGATGTGGGTGGACAGGAGCACGGTGCGGTCCTGCGCCAGCTCCGAGAGGATCCGATAGAAGCGCAGGCGCTCCTCGGGGTCGAGCCCCGCCGTCGGTTCGTCCACGATGATCAACTTCGGATTGCCGGCGATGGCCTGGGCGATGCCGAGCCGCTGCCGCATGCCACCGGAGTAGTCCTTGACCTTGCGATTCGCCGCGTGCGCGAGGTTCACGCGTTCGAGCAGTTCAGACGCCAGCTTGGCGATCCCACCCGA
>JAEUJK010000157.1 GCA_016794735.1 Gemmatimonadota bacterium
CCACCAGACGAGCAGACGTTCGCCGTGCAGGGCGGGGCTGCACGCGCCGGTTTGGGTTTCGGGATCGGTCCATCGCTTGGCGCGGTGGCGCGGTTCCGCAAGGGGAAGTGGCCGTTCGCGCTGCGTGGCGATGCGGCGTTCAGCTGGCACAGCCAGACGCCGAGTCGCGGTGGAGTCCAACTCACCGAAACCGCTTCGCTGGGGCACTTTGGCGCCGGGGCCGGCGTCGAGGTCCCGATGGGCACGCCGCGGGCGACGGCGCCGTACCTGTTGGGCACGGTTGGGGTGTACCGCTTCGCCGGTTCGGGACCGGCGGGTGACCTCAGCGACATTCCTGATGGGGTGTTCACGGGAACCACGGACGTCGCGCTGGGGATCGGCGGTGGTGTGCGATTCCGGCAACGATTCTTCCTGGAGGCACGAGTGCTGACGGTCGGGGACTTCACGACGGTCCCCGTCACGATCGGCTACGTGATCCGTCGATGACGAAACGCGTGATGCGGTGGTGCGCGCTTCCCGCGGTGCTGGCGGCCTGTTCGGGTGGCGACAAGATCGTGAGTGCGGCGGACGTTGGCGGGACGCCGACGGTGTTGTCCGCCGCGGACTCGGTCTTCCTGGCCAACCTCGTGGCCAACCAGGCGATTGCGAACTTCAGGAACTTGCGCCTGATGCAGGCGGTGGATGTGGGGGCGATTGCGGGCACCTCCGTCCCGCCCGGCTGCCAGGCGACGCTCACCGGTACGGGCGACACGAACGGCAACGGGATCGCCGAGGACCAGACGTTGAGCTTCTCGGCCGCGAACTGCACCGTGACGCAGGCCGGGGCGACCAACCGGACGGTGGGGTCGGTGCGCGTCCAGGACCTCGGGGTCCTGCGCGGGTATCGCGTGACCTACACCGGCCTTGCGCAAACGGTGACGCTCGCCGACACGACGGTGGGCATCGAGGTGAATGGCACGATCGAGGTGCAGTGGAGCTCGGCCACCTCCGGGCGCACGTTGAACACGCTCTCCACGCGCTTGTCGCGCCAGGAGCGCGCGGGTGCGGCGACGCTGACGCTGGGCGCGAACACCACGACGACCTACACGCCGACAGGCGGCGGTCAGATCCAGGTGGGGCGCAACCTGCCGGCCGGGGTGTTCACCCTCTCCGGGTCGCTGACGGCCTCGCTGACCGCCTCCGGCACCCTGCGCACGGCCGGCGTCCCGGCCACGGCCACCTTCGCGGTGGCGCTGAGCACCTCTACGAACATGGGGTACGACGGTTCGTGCCTCGCCGACCGGGCCTTCGGGTCGGGTCGCGTGCAGGGGACGGTCACCGGGTATGCCCCGGGCGCCCTCGCGATTGCGTTTACGGGCTGTGGCCAGGGATCCACGCCGCCGCCAGGGGTCAAGCGTTAGGCTCGGCGGCATGGATCGGCCAGGTCGGGTTACTTGCCGAGCGGGTAGGACGCGCCGACGAACCCGATGAAGGTGTTGCTGAAGTCCATGGCGGCCGTGTACTGCACGTGCAGCCAGGGCTTGATCTTCGATTGGGTCTTCAGGGTGAAGCCGGAGATGAGGTTCGCGGCCACCTTCGTCTCCGACTCACTGGTCGTGCCGGACTCGTATGACGTCGAGACGATGCCGGCGCCGAGGCCCACGTACGGCTCGACCTTCTCGGAGGCGGCCACCGGGAACCGATAGAGGACGTTGCCGTCGAGCTGCCACCCCGAGGCCCCCTCGCTCCAGAGGAAGTAGGTAAAGCGCGGATTCAGGGCCCAGCGCGCGTCCTTCAGCGCGTAGCGCACGTCGGCGCCGATCGAGAGCCGA
>JAEUJK010000162.1 GCA_016794735.1 Gemmatimonadota bacterium
TGCTCCACACACGCCTCGAGCACGTTGTGCGTGCCGTCGACGTCGATGGCGTACTGCTGGTTGCGCGTCATCCCCGACGGCGGATTGACCACGGCGGCAAGGTGGACCACCGTGTCCACCCCGTGTTCGGCGATCAACTCACCACAGCGGGCGGAACGCACGTCCATCTCCACGAAGGTCACCCCGGGCGGCAGTCCGCCCGGCCCCGGGGGACGCACATCGAGCGCCAGCACCTTCGGGCGTCCCGCCCCCTCGCCTAACGCGCGTACCAGCAACTGGCCCACGTAGCCGCTGGACCCGATGACGGCGATCGAGGAGGTAGCCACCGGCTACCCAACCACGTCGGTGTCTCCCTGCCCCGTGATCCGCCGGCTCAGGTGCGACCACGACATGCCGACGGCGAGGACAACGGCAATCGCGATCAACACGACCCGCGTGATCCCCTTCGTGCTCGTCGCGCTCACCACGTTGTAGTCGATCAGGAGCCAGATCACCCCGCCACACACCGCCGTGACCAGCAACGCGCCCATGATCCCGATCGAGCGCCGCGTGGCCTGCAGGAAGACCACCCACGCCGCAATGAGGAGCACGCCAGCCAGGAACTTGAGCGCGTTGAAGCCCGCGCCCGCGGCAAGCGGCGCGAGGGCCCAGTGGTAGTAGGACCATCCTTCGGCGTTGTAGGTCGCAAACACAAGGACAAGGGCCGCAAGGATGCGAACACCAAGCGAGCCCCACGAGAATCGGTCGGCCATGTCAGTGCGTCGTCTGGGTGAAGGGCGTGAGGTCAGGCGGGGCGCGGAAGCGAGGGAGCAACGGTCGGCTGGAAGGTGGGCGGCCGGCGCGGGCCGCGTGCCTGCTCGAAGGCATACGCGTAGCCGATCAGCCGTGCCTCGCTCCACGCGGGCCCCATGAGCGTGAGCCCGACCGGAAGGCCCGCGATCTCACCCGCCGGCACGGTGATCGCCGGATACCCCGACACCGCGCAGAGTTGGGACGATCCACCGCCGAAGTGATCGCCGTTGACCAGGTCGGTGACCCACGCGGGCCCGCCCGTGGGCGCCAACAGCGCATCGACCTTGTAGCTGGCGAGCACGCGGTCCATGCCCTCCGCACGCGTGAGGCGCTGGCACTTCGCGAGCGCCGCCGTGTACGCGGGTGCATCGAGTCCTGTCGTCCGTTCGGCCATCTCGAACACCTCCTGGCCGAACCAGCGCATCTCGGTGTCCCGGAACGCCTCGTTGAAGCGGATCAGGTCGGCCAGCGTGCGGTGCGGGATGTTGGGGCCACAGGTCGCGAGGTATGCCGCCATGTCGGCCTTCAACTCATGGAGCAGGACGGTAAACTCGGCGTCCCCCAGCTGGCCCAACGACGGAATGTCGACCGGATCCACGAGTACGGCCCCCGCCGCCGTGAGCGTGGCCAGTGCCGCCTTCATCACCTCGTTGACCTGCGGCCCCGCGTTGAACAGCTGGCGCACCACGCCAATGCGCGCGCCCTTGAGCGCCGACGCATCGCAGGCCGTGGTGTAGTCCGCGAGCACGTGACCAGTGCTGGCACTGGTGGCCGCATCGCGCGGGTCCGCGCCGGCAATCACGGACAGCAAGGCCGCCGCGTCCTTCACGGTGCGACACATCGGCCCGGCCGTGTCTTGCGTGTGCGAAATCGGGACGATCCCCGAGCGACTCACGAGCCCCACGGTGGGCTTGATCCCCACCAGGCCGTTGGCATTCGACGGGCAGACGATCGAGCCGTCGGTTTCCGTCCCGATCCCCACGCAGGCGAGGTTGGCCGAGATGGAAGCCCCGGTCCCCGCGCTCGAACCGCAAGCGTTGCGGTCGAGCACATACGGATTGCGCGTGAGGCCACCGACCGCGCTCCACCCGCTGGTGCTGCGATTCGATCGGATGTTGGCCCACTCGGAGAGGTTCACCTTCCCCAGGATCACGGCCCCCGCATCCCGCAACCGCTGCACGATCCCGGCGTCGCGCACCGCGGTGGAGTCCTTCAGCGCCAGCGAGCCGGCGGTGGTCTTCATCCCGTCTGCTGTGTCGATGTTGTCCTTGAGCAGCACCGGGATGCCGTGCAGCGGGCCACGCACCTTCCCCGCCTTCCGTTCCGTATCGGCACTCGCCGCAAGGGACATCGCATCGGGGTTCGTCACGAGGACGCTGTTGATGCGCGGCCCCCCGCGGTCGACCGCGGCGATCCGTTCGAGGTACAACTCGGTGATCCGCGCCGACGTCAGCTCACCCGATTGCATCTTCGCCTGGAGATCCGCGACTGTCGCCTCCTCGAGGGCAAACGCCGGCACACCGGCCGGTGCTGCGGGTTCTTGCTTCGTGGTGCCGCATCCCGAGAGGAGTGGTGCGGCCGCAGCGCCCGCGCCAACGGCGAGGCCCTGCTTGAGGAAGGAACGGCGGGCAGGCGAGTCCATCGTCACCAGGAGGTAGTCACTGGCGGAACGCTACAGCCGCGAGGGAATCGTGGCCAGAGAACCCGCGCGTATCATCGCGCGGCACGACGCCTCAGGCGCGACGGCGTTCCGTGAAGGGGAGCACCCCGGTGACGGCGCGCACCGCCTCGAACGCGGGCGCGGGCCGCCCGAAGTGGAAGCCTTGCCCCCACGTGCATCCCATCTCGGCGAGCAGTCGCGCCTGTCCCGCCGTCGCGACCCCCTCGGCCACCACGTCGATCCCGATCCCTGCCGCGAGTGACACCAGGCTCGAGACGAGGTGGCGCGCACGCGACTCGACCTGGATGGCACGCACGAACGACCGGTCCACCTTGATCGCGTCGAGCGGCAATCGATGGAGGTAGCTCAACGAGGAGTAGCCGGTCCCGAAGTCGTCGACGTGGATCTGGGTGCCGAGCGCCTTGAGTGCCGTCACCGTGTCCATTGCGACGTCCTGTCGCGTGAAGAGGGTGCTCTCCGTGATCTCGAGGTGCAGTCGCGCCGGCTCGACACCTGTCTCCGTGAGGGCGTCGGACACCGCCCGCACGAGGTCCACCTGCGCGAACTCGCGCGCGGACAGGTTGACGGCGAGCGTGAGCCCGGGCTGCGCACCGGGTCGACGCTCCCACGCGGCGAGCTCCTGCAGGGCGTGCCGCAGCACCCATCGCCCCAGCTGGACAATCAAGCCGCTGCCCTCGGCCACGGGCACGAACTCGTCAGGCATCAGCAGCCCGCGCGTGGGATGCTGCCAGCGCACGAGGGCCTCCACCCCGGTCACCGCACCGTCGCTGAAGCGCACGAGGGGCTGGTAGTGCAGGACGAACTCGTCCCGCTCCAGCGCCAGGCGCAGGGCGGCCTCGGTCTCCAGCTGCGTGAGGGCACGCGCATGGCGCGCGCGGTCATCGAGCTCGATGCGGCCGCGGCCCTGGTACTTCGCGCGGAACATCGCCATGTCGGCCGCGCGCAGGATCGCCTCCGGCGGGCCGTTGCCCGGGCCGGACAACGCGAGGCCCAGGCTCGCCGACGCCACCCACTCGAGCGCGCCTAACGACATCGGCGCCCGCAGCGCCTCCTGGACGCGGGCCGCGACGAGCGCAGGCTCCCGCGCGTCGCTCACACGCTCGAGCAGCAGGGCGAACTCGTCCCCGCCGAGTCGTGCCACGAGGTCGCCGCCGCGCACGCACCCCTCGAGGCGCCGCGCCACCTCGACCAGCGCCTCATCGCCCGCAGCGTGCCCGAGGCTGTCGTTCACGGCGCGGAAATCATCGAGGTCGAGCAGCACGAGGGCAAAGGGTGACTCCGGGTCGCGCTGCGCGCGCGCGGCCGCCTCGTGCAGGCGCTTGAGGAAGGCACCACGCCCGGCCAAACCCGTCAGTGGATCGAGGTGGGCATCGGGGCGCCGTCCGCGCGGTGCACGGTCCAGGAGGAGCGAATGCCAACGCAGGGCGCTCTGGGCAATGCGCGCGAGCCCGATGAGGCCGAGGGCTGCGTCGTCGCCCCACGGGCGCGGTTCACGAGCCGACGCGGCGACCAGGCCTTCCACCAGCCCATCCCCGCGAATGATCGGCGCCACCAGCAATCCACCGACGCCCAGTTCGACCAGTGCCTCGTGGTCGATGGCGTCCCCGAGTTGCAGCGCGAGCGCGGTCTCCGCGGCCTCGACGGCGCGCGCGAGGATCCCGGTGCGGAGCAGGATCCCTGGATCATGCGCCATCCACGTCGGGGGGCTCTCGCCAGCGGTGAAGCTGCGGCGATCGGCACCGAGCAGCACGATCACGACGGCGTCGCCCTGCGTCACCGGGATCGCCAGGCGCGCGAGCTGGTCGAGCGTCGCCGGCAGGAGGTCCACCGAACCGACGGCCGGTGTCCCTCCGGATCCAGACAACGGAACGTCGCTCGACGTTGGAGTCACCATCTCGGGAGTTGGGAAACGCGCGGCCTCAGGTCCCATCCCCTCACCCACGCGTCCGCTCCGCGACCGCTGAAGTGTACACAACGGTCACGGAACGACATGCGACGTAGGTCACAACGCGTCTACGCTCGAGCTTGCCAGCGTGGGCGGTTGACTAATCAGGGGGAGCATGACGGGCTCGTCCGCCAGCACGCCGGTCATCTCACGCGCCGTGAGCGGCTTGCTGAACAGGTACCCCTGGCCGTGGGAGCAGCCGAGGTCCCGCAGCCGCTCGTGTTGCTGCGCCAGCTCAACCCCTTCGGCGATGGTCCGCAGCGTGAGGAGGTCACCGAGGGCGATGATCGTGCGGGCGAGCGCATCCTGGTTGGGCCCGCGCGTGAGGCCGCTCGTGAACGAGCGATCGATCTTGAGGATGTCCACCGGGAACTGCTGCAGGTAACTCAGCGACGAGTACCCGGTGCCGAAGTCGTCCACGGCGAGCCGGACCCCAAGGCCCTTGAGCGCCTTGAGGCGCTCCAGCATCGACATCCCGTTCTGCACGAGGACGCTTTCGGTGATCTCCAGGACGAGGCAGTCGGGGTCGAGCCCCGCCGTCCGCAGCGCGGTCGACACCTCCTCGAGGAGCGACTCGGACTGCAGCTGGGCTCCCGAGAGGTTCACCGTGAGGGTGAGCTTGTCTTCGCGGTTGGCATTCCACTGCGCCGCCTGGTGACAGGCTTCCACCAGCACCATCGAGCCGATCGGGACGATCATCCCGGTCTCTTCGGCCACGGGGATGAACGTGGCCGGTGCGATGGCGCCCTTCAGCGGATGGTGCCAGCGCACCAACGCTTCCATGCCGGTGATGCGTCCCGTGTCGAGGTCCACGATGGGCTGGTACGCGACCCACAGCTGGCGGTCGTCGATCGCGCGTCGCAGGTCGGCCTCGAGCATGACGCGATCGACCAGGGCGGTGTGCATCGACTGGTCGAAGAACATGAACCCGCCGCGCGTGCCGGACTTCGCCGCATACATGGCGACGTCGGCGTTGCGCAGGAGTTCATCGACCGTGTCGAGCTCGGCCGCGCGCGCGATGCCGATGCTCGTGGACACACGCACGGCCTGGCCCGGCCCCAGCTCGATGGCCGCGTGCAGCGACTCCACGATACGCTCGGCGACGATCGTCGCCTCGGCGTCGGTGCGGGCGTTCTCCAGGAGCACCGCGAACTCGTCGCCACCCAGCCGGGCCACGGTGTCACTACCGCGCGTGGCATTGAGCAGCCGCCCGGCCACGATGCGCAACAAGGCATCGCCCGACGCGTGGCCGAGCGTGTCATTCACGTTCTTGAAGTGGTCGAGGTCGAGGAACAACACGACCACGCTCGCACGCTCACGCACCGACCGCGCCAGGGCGTGCTCCACGCGATCGCGGAACAACGACCGATTGGCCAGTCCGGTGAGCCCATCGTAGAACGCCTGGTTGAGCAGGCGTGCCTCGAGCGCCTTGCGTTCCGTGACGTCTTCGGCAAGCACGATGAGGCGCACGTCGCGTGTGCCGCGCGCCTCGGATGCCGTCACGGATGCCCACACCTCGGTGCCGTCCGCGCGAAGGAACCGGAGTTCCGTCGAGGAGGATGGCTCACCACCACTGACGATGCTCTCGACGAGCTGCGCACCTGCCTCGCGATGCTCGGAGGGCGCGAAGTCGTGCACATGGCGCCCGATGAGCTGCAGGTTGGACCCGCCAACGAGGCGCGACATGGCGTCGTTGGCCTCGATGATCCGGCCACGCTCGTCCAGCAGGGCCACACCCACGGCCGAATGCTCGAAGACGGCGCGGAACCGCGCCTCGAAGTCACGGCGCAGACCAACGGCCTGCTGCAGGGTCCGGCGGTTCCAGGCCGTGGCGTAGGTGGCCACGGCGCCACTGACGGCGAGGAAGACGACCTTCGCACACTCATCGAGCACCGAGGTGCCGGCCGAGATCGCCGTGAGCTCCGGGTTCATGTGCAGCTCGAGGCGCCCCGACCCAACCAGGTAGATCAGGACCGCCACGTACTGCGCGATGGCAGTCAACCCGGTGAGGATCGCCAGCGGCGGGGACCCGGTGAATGGCCGTGCCGCGAGGATCACGAAGTACGCGCTCAAGATGGGCGACTTCACCGCGAGACTCGGGTTCTCGAACACGCCGTAGGACAGGGCGATGGCCGACACCGCCGTCACGTCGAGGATGGCATTGACCACGCGCAGGCGCGGCGTGTGCATGGCGCGCGCCAGCCAAAGCAAGTGCTGCAGGATGGCCCACGTGAGCATCGGGGCCACCACCACCGCATTGGCGACGTTCAGGTCGCGCGAGAGGTAGGGCGCATACGCGATCGCGGCGATGGCCAGGACGCCGAGCACAGCAATCCGGAAGCCGTTCACGACCCGCTCCGCGCGCGCGTACTGCTCGCGGAGCACCGCCGTGGTATCGGCGTCGAAATCGAGGGATCGGAGCGCGGTAGAAGGCATGCAGTTCAGGGCCGGGCGAAATGCCCTAACTAGAGGGACTGCCCATGGACGCAACGGTCACCCGCAGGAATTGCCGCCCCCCC
>JAEUJK010000183.1 GCA_016794735.1 Gemmatimonadota bacterium
CGCCACGACGTCCCCTCCAGCTCGGCGCCACTGCCACGCCCCACCATCTGCGCGTACGCGGCATTCGCGATGTGGATGCGCATCTGCTCGTCGAGCACCACGATCCCATCCATCGACAACTCGACCACCGCGGAAAGGTCGAGGAAGCGACGCGCGAGCGTGCGACGTTCGCTCACGTCGCGGCTCAACCACAATCGAAATGCCTCCGGAGATCCCGGCACCGGGGTGATCGCCACCTCGTGACGGAACGGCGTGCCGTCCTTGCGATAATGCTGCAGCTCTCCACGCCATGGATCGCCCGAGAGGATCGCGGCACGCAGCCGCATGGTCAGCATGCGATCGGTGGCTTCGCCCTGCAGCAGTCGATCAGGAGAGGCCCCCTGGCAGACCGCCGCGGCGTATCCCGTGAGCCGCTCGAAGGCCCCGTTTACCCAGCGTACCCCACCGGTGGCGTCGAGCACGGCGACGGCATCGTCCGTGTGAAGGGCGACGGCCGCCAGCACGGACGCCGGGAGCGGGGGAGCTGCGAAGGATGGCGCGGACGGCATGGTCGGTCCTGGAAGTATCGACCGCTCCCCGACGGATCGAAGGTGCGGCTTGCCCCGGGGATACCGGGGACCTAGCGTCCCGAATCCCTCCGACCGACCTCATGCGCCTCCGTCACTTCGTCCTTCCGCTTGCCCTGCTGGCCGCCCGCGGTGAGGCCCAGCCAACCTCGCGACTCGCCGCCGAGCTGGAGCGCCGCATCGCGGCCATCGAGCCCAAGGTCGTTGCGTGGCGCCGTGACATTCACGAGCACCCGGAGCTTTCCAACCGCGAGACGCGCACCGGGGCCCTCGTCGCCGCCCACCTCAAGTCGCTGGGGATCGAGGTGCGCACCGGCGTCGCCCGCACCGGCGTCGTTGGCGTGCTGCGCGGAGGGAAGCCCGGGCCGGTGATCGCCCTGCGCGCGGACATGGATGCGCTCCCGGTCACCGAGGAAGTCGACCTCCCGTTCAAGTCGACGGTCCGGACGCAGTTCAACGGGCAGGAAGTGGGGGTCATGCACGCCTGCGGGCACGACAACCACGTCGCGATCCTCATGGGGCTGGCCGAAGTGCTGGCGGGCATGAAGGCCGACCTGCCGGGGACGGTGGTCTTCCTCTTCCAGCCGGATGAAGAAGGCATGCCAGGCGAACGCGGCGGCGCGGGCGTGATGATTGAGGAGGGCGCGCTCTCGAACCCAAAGGTCGAGGCGGTCTTTGGCCTGCACGTCTTTCCGTTCGAGACGGGCACCATCGCCGTGCGCGGCGGCGGCCTGATGGCGAGCAGCGACACCTGGAAGGTGATCATCCGCGGCCGGCAGACGCATGGCGCCGTGCCGTGGGGTGGTGTCGACCCGATCACGATCGCTGGCCAGCTGCAGACGTCGATGCAGTCGATCGTAAGTCGCCAGGTGGACCTCACCGCGACACCGGCCATCCTCACGACGGGATACATCCGCGGCGGCATCCGGTTCAACATCATCCCGGACTCGGTGGAGATGATGGGAACGATCCGCACCTTCGACGAGGTGCAGCGCGACTCG
>JAEUJK010000185.1 GCA_016794735.1 Gemmatimonadota bacterium
TGCCGGCTCGTCTTGCTCGGCGGTCGCGGCGCGGGACTCGACGAGGTGGGGGGCGTGCCGTGTTTTCGCGCGGGATTTGTCGACGCGATCACCCCCGCCATGGCCGGGCTCGACGTGCTCTGGCATCCCTCGGCCGCCGAGGGGCTGGGGACGTCGGTGATCGACGCCATGGCGCTCCGGATCCCGCCCATCGCATTTGACGTCGGGGGGCTCCCCGAGCTCATCCACTCGGGAGAAACGGGGATGCTGGTCCCTGCGGGCGACGTTGTCGCGTTTGGACGCACCGCGTCGCATCTCGTGGAGGACGCGCAGCTCCGGCAACGGCTCGGCGAGGCTGGCCCCGGTCAGGCCGCCCGATTCGGGGTGGACCAGATGGTCGCCGGAAACGAGGCCGTCTACCGCCTGCTCCTCCCCGCGCAGACCTCAGGCGGCTTTCGGGGGTAGGAGCGTGGAGGCCGCTCCGCCAGTTCCACCGCCCCGCCTGCTGATTACCCTTCCCTCGTGCTTTACATCTGCATTCCGGTCCATAACGAGGCCCCCACCATCGGGGTGCTCCTCTGGAAGCTCCGCGCCGTGTTCCAGGAATACGCGCGGGAGTACGAGATCATCGTCTACAACGATGGCAGCACGGACGCGACGGCCGAGACCCTCGCCGGGTACGAGTCGGTCCTCCCGCTCACCATCCTCGGCGGTGACCAGCATATCGGGTACGCGGCAGCGCTCACCGAGCTCTTCAAGGCCGCGTCGGCGCGCACGCGGTACGCCCGCCGCGACGCCGTGATCACCCTGCAGGGCGACTTCACCGACCGTCCGGAATTGATCCCGGAGTTCGTGAAGCGCTTCGAGGGCGGCGCCGACATCGTGGTGGGGGAGGTCTCGACCCCGGTTCCGGCCGAGACACCGATCCCGGTGCGCCGCCTGCGCCGCCTGGCCCCGTTTGCGCTGCGGCCGTTTGTGCGCACTGCGGGCATTCGCGACCCGTTTGGCTCGTTCCGCCTGTATCGCGTCTCCGTCCTGCGCGACGCACTCAAGGAAGCCGGTGAGAAGCCGTTGCTCGCGGGGAGTGGCTGGGCCACGAATGTCGACGTGCTCCTGTCGATGATCCCGCACGCCCGTCGCGTCGAGTTGCTCCCGCTCGAGCCGCGCTACGACCTGCGCATGCGCGAGTCACGCCTCCGCCCCATGTCCGATGCGTGGGCGCTGTTCACCTTTGGCCGATCCGCGCGACAGCGGTCGCTGAACGAACTGCCCGCGAGGGCCTGAGATGCGCCGCGCGATCGTCGGCCTCCTCGCGCTCCTGCCCCTGCCGCTCGTCGCGCAACCGCCCGCGGCGGACGCCGCCGCACCGGTGCCGTTCGCGTTAGGCGAGCGCTTCACCTACGACCTGAAGTTCGGCAAGCTCAAGGTCGGGGAGGGGACCATGGAAACCCTCGGCCTGGAGTCGATCCGCGGCATCGAGGCCTGGCACACGAGGTTCCGGGTGCGCGGCGGCGTCCCGTTCTACCGGGTGGACGACGTGCTGGAGAGCTGGTTCGCGCGCGATGGGCTGTATTCGCTGCGTTTCGTACAGGACCTGGAGGAAGGGGGCAAGGTGCGCGAGCGCCGCTACGAGATGTTCCCCGAGCGCCAGACCTTCCGCGAAGGCGATGCGCCCGAGCAGCCCAGTGTTTCGGCGCCGCTCGACGATGGCGCGTTCCTCTACTTCGTCCGCACCTTGCCGCTCGAGGCCGGGCAGACCTACACCTTCGATCGCTACTTCCGGCCAGACCGGAACCCGGTGGTCATCAAGGTGCTGGGCCGCGAGACCGTGAAGGTGCCGGCCGGCACCTTCCAGACCGTCGTCATCCAGCCGGTCATCAAGTCGAAGGGCATCTTCTCGGAGAAGGGTGAGGCGCGGATCTGGCTCACCGACGATGCGCGGCGCATGATGGTGCAGATGAAGTCGAAGACCAAGATCGGGTCCCTCAACCTGTACCTCACATCCGCCCGTCACGCCCCGGCCGACGCGACGACGCGTTAGGCACGCCCGAAGCGGACCTCGCGAAGGTCCGCACCGTTCCGGTCACCACGCGCCCGAACAAGGTGCGCGCCGAGGACTTCTCGCGCCCCGTCCCCCATGCGGGCCGGAGCTTCGCCGCCTTCCTCGACGCCCTGCCCGACATCCTCGTCGCGCGGGACCTGCGCCAGGTCGCCCGCGACGTGGCCCAGGCATCCCGACGTGGTCGCGCCGTGGTGGTGATGCTGGGTGGCCACATCGTGAAGACCGGCCTCGCCCCGGTGCTCATCGACCTCATGCAGCGCGGCGTCATCACGCACGTGGGGATGAACGGCTCCGCGGCAATCCACGACTACGAGATGGCGCGCTTCGGTGCGACCTCAGAGGACGTTGCAGCCGGGCTGCGCCATGGCACTTTCGGCATGGCGGAGGAAACGGGTCGCGAGCTGAACGAGGCGTTCGTCCTTGGTATGCGAGAGGGTTGGGGGATGGGCGAGTCCGTCGCCCGCGCCCTCGAGGCACACCCGCAGGTGGCACACCCCGAGCTCTCGGTCATGCTGGGGGCACGGCGCGCCGGCGTCACGTCCAGTGTGCACGCCGCGTTAGGCGCGGAGATCATCCACCAGCACCCGGCGGCGAATGGGGCCGCCATCGGTGACACGTCACACCGCGATTTTCGCCGGCTGGCCGCCGCGCTGCCGGCCCTGCACGATGGCGGTGTCGTCCTCAACCTGGGCAGTGCGGTGATCATGCCCGAGGTCTTCCTCAAGGCCCTGACGGTGGCGCGGAACCTGGGCGAGGGACAGCCGACGGGTTTCACCACCTGCGACCTGGACATGCAGCGCCACTACCGGCCCCGCATGAACGTCGTGCAGCGCCCCACGCTCGAGGGCGGCCGCGGCTACGAGATCACCGGGCACCACGAGATCATGGTGCCACTCCTGTCCTGGGCGATCGTCGAGGAACTCTCGCGCGCTTGAGGCGGCCGGGGATCCGGCCGCGGGGGGGGTCAGCCTAGCCGGCCGTGCCCGACCACTTCTCGCGCATGCGGCGCGCGGTGTCCGGGCTCAGCAGCCGGACGACAAGGTAGATGCCGGCGCCAACCAACCCAACGAAGATCGCCATCTTCAGCAGCGAGATCAGCAGCGCGAAGAACACGGCGAACACGCCAAACAGCACCTTGAGGAGGAACAAGCCCCCGATAGCGAACAGACCAATGGTGAAAATCGTGCGGAGCATCGTGCGACCCTCGTGCAGTGCGTTTTCTGGATACGGCCGGAGCCATTTTCTCGACTAAGCCCCATACGCGCTACCCCCCTGCTCCGTTTCACGGGTCGAGGCCGATTTTGCCGACGATAGTCAGACTGATGCCGGGGCCATAACCCAGCCGATCGCCGTTTGAGGGTTATCCGGTGGCGCTGTTTGCGCACCGCGGGCTACATTCCCTTTCCCAGCGCCCGAAACTCCAGAGATCCGGGCCGCATTGAGATCCCAGAATGGCCGATCAGCTTTACCAGATCCTCGGGCGGAAGCGCGCCGTCCCGCTGCCCGAACGCAAGCCGCCCTGGCTCAAGGTGAAGGCGCCGGGCGGAGCTAACTACATACGTCTCAAGGGCTTGATGCGCGAGCTCAAGCTCAACACGGTGTGCGAAGAAGCGCACTGCCCGAACGTCGGCGAGTGCTGGGAACACGGCACCGCGACCTTCATGATCCTCGGTGACGTCTGCACGCGGAACTGCGCGTACTGCGCGGTGAACCACGGGCGTCCCCCGGTATACGACATCGAGGAGCCGGCCCGCGTCGCGGCAGCGGCAGAGCAGATGGCCCTCCGTCATGTCGTGATCACCTCGGTCGACCGCGACGATCTCCCGGACTTCGGCGCGCACATCTTCGCCGAGACGATCCGGCTCGTGCACGAACGGGTCCCGGGCTGCTCGGTCGAAGTCCTCGTCCCCGACTTCCAGGGCAACGAGGACTCGATCCGGAAGGTCCTCGAGGCCGGTCCCGAGATCTACAACCACAATACGGAAACCGTCCCGCGGCTCTACAAGCGCGCCCGCCCTGGCGGGCGGTACGAGCGGGTGATGAACATCTTCCGCACGGCCAAGCGCATTGCGCCGAACATCCCCACCAAGACCGGGATCATCCTCGGGCTGGGTGAGGTCATCGAGGAGGTCCTGCAGGTCATGCGCGACCTGCGCGAGGTGGACGTCGACATCCTCACCCTCGGGCAGTACCTGCGCCCGTCCGACGATCACCTCCCGATCGACCGATACTACACGCCAGGGGAATTCCACCAACTCCGCGAAGCGGGTCTGGCCATGGGATTCCGGCATGTCGAGGCGGGACCACTCGTTCGCTCCAGTTATCACGCCTGGGAGCAGGTCCAGGCGGCAGGGATGGCGACCTGAGGGAGCGTACCGCTCTCTCCCTCGCCATACGGCAGTCCCGACGCAATACCGGACCGCGATGCCGCTGCGGCAATAGGCCGCAACGCACCGCTCCGTCGTCCCCCTCCCCGGCGCCCCGCGTCCGGGGGGAACCACGGATCGTTGCCCCTACCATCAATGGCCAAGAAGAAAGCCGAGGCCCCAGGCGAGACCACGCTGGGAGCCACTGACGCCCCGACCCGACTGGCGCTGCTGCGGTCGATGCTCCTGCAGCGGCGCTTTGAGGAGCGCTGTGCCGAAGCGTACGCCCTTGGACGCATCGGCGGGTTCTGCCACCTCTACATCGGGCAGGAAGCATGCGGCACGGGAGTGATCTCGATGCTGCGCCCCGATGACTACGTGATCACCACCTACCGCGACCACGGCCAGGCGATCGCCCGCGGCATTTCGTCGCGTGCCGTGATGGCCGAGCTCTTTGGACGCAGCGATGGCTGCGCGCGCGGCAAGGGGGGCTCGATGCACCTCTTCGACCGCAACACGAACTTCCTCGGCGGCCACGGGATCGTCGGTGGGCACGTCCCGGTCGCGACCGGCGTCGGCTTCGCGATCAAGTACCGCGGCGGTGACCAGGCCTGCGCCTGCTTCATGGGCGAGTCCGTGGTGAACACCGGGGCCTTCCACGAGGCGCTCAACATGGCGGGGCTGTGGAAGCTCCCGGTCGTGTACATCATCGAGAACAACCGGTACGGGATGGGCACCGCGCTCGAGCGCGCGTCGGCCATCCACGACATCTACCAGCGCGGTGCTGCCTACGACATGCCACGCGGCGTCGTCGACGGGCAGGACGTGCTCGCCGTGCGACAGGCCATGGGTGAGGCGTTGCACCGCGCCCGCACCGAGTCGATGCCGACCCTGCTCGAGGTGCGCACCTACCGCTTCATGGGCCACTCGATGTCCGACGCGGTCAGCGGCACCTATCGCTCCAAGCAGGAGCTCGAGGAGTACATGCAGCGCGACCCGATCAACGTCCTGCGCCACCACATGGAGGCGAAGGGGGAGATCGACGACGCGCGCATGGCCGCGCTCGACGACGAGGTGAAGGCCGAGGTCCAGGACGCCTGGGACTTCGCCGACGCCAGCCCCGAGCCCGCGCTCGAAAGCCTCTATGAGGACGTCCTCGTGGAGACCACCACATGAGTCCCCTCGCAACGATGTCCCCAACTGCAGCCTGCTGCCTGTCGTTTGCCACCTCGCGAGGTGCCGCATGCCGGTGATCACCTATCGCGACGCCCTCAACCAGGCGCTCCGCGAGGAGATGCAGCGCGACGACCGCGTCTTCCTCATGGGGGAAGAGGTGGCCGTCTACCAGGGTGCGTACAAGGTCTCCAAGGGACTCCTCCAGGAGTTCGGCGAGATGCGCGTGGTCGACACGCCGATCACCGAACTCGGGTTCGCTGGTGTGGGCGTCGGGGCCGCGATGGTTGGGCTCCGGCCCGTCATCGAGTTCATGACCTGGAACTTCGCCCTGCTCGCCATCGACCAGGTGGTGAACGCCGCCGCGAAGATGTTGTACATGTCGGGCGGGCAGTACCACATCCCGATCGTGTTCCGCGGCCCCAATGGCGCGGCCCTGCAACTCTCGGCGCAGCACTCCCAGGCCTGGGAGTCGTGGCTCGCCCACATCCCGGGGCTCAAGGTCGTTTCGCCGGGCACCCCGTACGACGCCAAGGGGCTGCTCAAGGCCGCGATCCGCGATGACAACCCCGTCGTGTTCTTCGAGGGGGAGATGATGTACAACCACAAGGGCGAGGTGCCTGACGAGGATTACATCATCCCGCTGGGCAAGGCCGACCTCAAGCGCGAGGGCGAGCATTGCACGCTCGTCACGTACGGCAAGTCCGTCCCGCTCGCCCTGCAAGTGGCCGACACCCTGGCCAAGGAAGGGATCCACCTCGACGTACTCGACCTGCGCACGATCCGCCCGCTCGACACCGAGGCGCTCGCCACCTCGGTGCGCAAGACCAACCGCGTGGTCGTGCTGGAGGAAGGGTGGGAGTTCTGCGGCGTCGGGGCACAGATCGTGGACTACTGCCAGCGGGATTGCTTCGACGAGCTCGATGCCCCGGTCGTCCGGGTGCACCAGGCCGACGTCCCGATGCCGTATGCGAAGAACATCGAGAAGGCCGCCAAGCCGGACGCCGCCAAGACCATCGCGGCGGTCCGCAAGGTGATGTACCTCGATTAACCGGAAGGCACACGGCAGACGGCAGGCAAAGACTACAGACGAACAGCAAGCGCGAGCGGTCCGGATCACCAGCAACCAGCGATCATGGCAACCAAGGTGTTCATGGAGGCGCTTTCTCCCACGATGGAGGAAGGTCGCCTCGCCAAGTGGCTCAAGAATGAGGGCGACGCCGTCAAGAACGGCGACGTGCTCGCCGAGGTCGAAACCGACAAGGCGATCATGGAACTGGTCGCGCGTGGGGAAGGCATCCTGCGCAAGCGGCTCCTCGCCGACGGCGCAACCAGCCCCGTCGGGGCCCTCATCGGCATCATCGCGAAGGCGGACGAGAACATCGACGCCCTCGTCGGCGGTGCGCCCAGCCCCGCCGCAGCGGCGCCAGCGGCACCCGCAACGGCCCCCGCTGCCGCTGCAGCTCCGCCCGCGGCGCCCCCTGCCCCGCCAAGCGCCCCGACACCGGCCCCCGCGCCAGTGGCCGCGGCCGCGACTAGTGGTCGGCAGCGTTCCTCACCGCTGGCCCGTCGCCTCGCCTCGGAACGCGGCATCGACATCGGCCACGTGCAGGGCTCCGGACCCGGCGGGCGCATCGTCAAGCGTGACATCGAGGCTGCCCCCGCGGGTGCCACGAATGCGCCGTCGGCGGCGCCGGCCGCACCACGCCTCGCCGCCCCCGCCGGCGCGGGCTATCGCGACGTCCCGCTCACGCAGATCCGCAAGACGATCGCGCGTCGCCTGGCCGAGTCGATCGGGCCCGTCCCCACGTTCTACCTCACCGCCGAGGTCGACATGGAGCGCGTCGCCGAGATGCGCGCCGCCATGGCCGAACTCGGCGACGCGTACAAGGTGTCCTTCAACGACGTGGTGCTGAAGGCCGTCGCGACCGCGCTGCACCAACATCCGGAATGCAACGCCCACTGGCTGGGTGATGCGATCCGCTACTTCGATCGCGTCCACCTCGGCATGGCCGTCGCCATCCCCGATGGACTCATCACCCCGGTGATCTTCGACGCGCACCTCAAGCGGCTGAGCGAGATTGCCGCCGAGTCGCGCGACCTCGCGGCCCGCGCGCGCGAGCG
>JAEUJK010000268.1 GCA_016794735.1 Gemmatimonadota bacterium
CCAACAAACCGTCGTAGAGGGCCCGGTGTCGAAGGTGCACCCCCGTTCCCGTTGCCGAGAGCCGACCATGCAGATCCCCGTCCACCTGACCGATCTCCAGCTCGCCATCGTCCGTCTCCTCTGGGATCGCGGCGAGTGCACCGTCGTCGACGTGCAGGAGGGGCTGATGCCGGATCGCAGCCTCGCCCAGACCACGGTCGCGACGCTCCTCACGCGCCTCGAAAAGCGCGGCGTCGTGAGCCACCGGACGGTCGGCCGTCAGTTCATCTACAAGGCCGAGGTCACCGAGCCGGTCGTTCGGTCCTCCATGGTCGGCGAACTGACCAATTCGCTCTTCCAGGGCCGCGCCACGGCCCTGATCTCCCACCTCCTCGTCGAGCGCGAGATCGACCACGAGGAACTCGGCGAGGTCAAGCGTCTGGTCGCCCTGGCCGAGCAGCGCAGCTACCTCCAGGCCGCGTCCTGATCACGCGCCTGGCGTAGCACCAGGGACGGCCACGGCCGTCCCTTTTCGTCCCGGGGGCTCTCACCCACATTGAGCACATGTGGGTCTGGCCGGCGATTGCTATCGTGGTGATCCTGCTCGCGGTGCGCGTCGCCGGCGCACGCGGGATCCGTCGTTTCTCCGCGGCCGACGAGGTCCGGGGCCTGCTGGCCGTCGAGCAGCCAGAGCTGTCCCCGCGCGAGATCGACCTCTCGACCGACGGTCGCACCGCGCTGGTCGACACCGGCGTCGACGATGCCGTGGCCGTCGCCTTTGTCATGGGGAACCAGGTCGCCACCCGCGAGCTCCGGCGCGGCGACATCGCGGCGGTCGAGGAACACCCCGCCGCCGGTGCGCATGAGGTCACGATTCGCACGCACGACCTCGGCTTTCCGCGGGTGCAGCTGCTCCTCGACCCTGCCTCGTGGACGAAATGGCAACCCCGGTTGCGTGGACTGGTGGGCGTGATGTTTGTCGGCCTCGTGGGTACGGCGTCCGCCCAGGAGCATGGTTGCGGCACGATCGAGTTGGAGCCGGCGACGCCGGTGCCGGGGGCGTTCTTCAAGGTTCGCGTGCCCTCGCCAGCGGGCAGCGACCTTCGCGGCGAGGCCTTCGGGCAGCCGTTGCACTTCGAGGCTGGGCCATCCGGCGTGATGGTCGCACTCGCCGGTGCCGCGATCGACAGCACCGGCGGGGCCGTGAGGATCAGCTGCCAGGTGAACAACACCGGCGCGACGAGCACCGCGCGCGTGGCACTCGGTCCGGCGCGCTACCCGACCGAGCGCCTGCGCGTCGATCCGCGGTTTGTCGATGCGCCGGATAGTGCGTTGGCGGCGCGAACCGCGCGGGAAGCGGCCCGTGCCGCCGCCGTGGCTCGGGCGTCGCACGACACGCCAACGCTGTGGCGCGGTGCCTTTCACCGGCCGCGTCCGTCGCGCGTGACCAGCGGCTATGGCCGTGCGCGTGTCTTCAACGGCCAGGTCCAGAGCCGTCACTTCGGGACCGACTTTGCCGGCGCGGTCGGTGCGCCCGTACGCTCGGCCAACCGCGGCATCGTGCGCATCGTCGATGCGTTCTACTACGGCGGGCGCGTGGTGTACGTCGACCACGGCGGTGGCATCACGACCGCGTACCTTCACCTGTCACGGCATCGTGTGGCCGAGGGTGACACGGTGGTGCGTGGGCAGGTGATCGGCGAGGTGGGCGCTTCCGGACGGGTGACCGGGCCGCACCTGCACTTCATTGCACGCTACGGGGGGCTCAACCTGGATCCGCTCTCGCTCCTGCGCGTGACCGCTCCCCCGACCCGGACTCCCTGATGCTCGAGACGCTGGCCGCCGCCCTTCCCGATCCCGTGGCGTGGGCCATTCCCGCGTTCATGGTCCTGATCCTCCTCGAGGTCGTGTGGAGTCGTCGCGCGCTACCGCAATCATATGAAATGCGGGACACCGCGGCCTCGCTGGTGATGGGGGCCGGCAATCTCGCGGTAGGGGTGGCGTACGGCGGCATCGTGTACGCGGCCACGGCCTGGGCCTACGCACACCGGCTGTTCGACCTGCCGCGCGCGTGGTGGGTGTTCCCGGCCGTCCTCCTCGCCGAGGATTTCATCTACTACTGGTTCCATCGCCTCTCGCACGAGCACCGGGTGTGGTGGGCGGCGCATGTGAACCATCACTCGTCGCAGCACCTCAACCTCGCGACGGCGCTCCGCCAGAGCTGGACCGGCAACCTGGCGTTTGTCTGGGTGTTGTGGCTCCCGCTGGCGTGGCTCGGCTTTCCGCCGGGGATCATCGCCTTCCAGAAGGGGATCAGCCTGGTCTACCAGTTCTGGATCCACACCGAGGCGATCCGTCGCCTGCCGCGGTGGGCGGAATTCGTGCTCAACACGCCGTCCCACCATCGCGTGCACCACGCCACGAACCCGCGATACCTGGACCGCAACTACGCGGGGATCCTGATCATCTGGGACCGGATGTTCGGGACCTTCGTGGGTGAGGTGGACGCGGAGCCGTGCCGGTACGGCATCACGGCGAACCTGGGGACCTTCAACCCCCTGCGGATCGCCTTTCACGAGTGGGCGGCCATGGCCCGGGACGTCTGGCGGGCCCGCGACTGGCGCGAGCGGCTGGGGTACGTCTTCGGCCCCCCGGGCTGGCGACCGGACGGCACCGGGCACACGTCGGACGAGATCCGTCGGCGGTGGGGTGAGGCTCCGCCGGCGCAGGAGTCATGACGCTGCCGTGTAGTGTCACTCTCCCGTCCGCATCCATCGATTTCCTGACATATCGATTCAAGTGGGACTAATAGGTTCGTCGATACGGCATCTGGAAGGACCCCACCTCCAGCATCCGATCCCATGTCGAACGTACGTCGTGCCGTGCTCGGCGCCCTCGTTTTCGCTCCCGCGGCCGTCCTAGCCCAGCATCCTCCCGAAAAGGCGCCTCCCAAGAAGGTGACCCAGGTGGAGGCCCACGGCGCGGTGGCCCATCCTGCGCCGGCCGCCAAGGGCGGTCATGATGCCCCGGCCGCCGGCGAGACCAGTTCCTCCTGCGCTTCGCTCTCCCCCATGCATGCCGACGGGCCGGTGTTTCCGGAGACCGCCGGGCCGGGGTTTGCCTCCTTCGTGGATCCCTCCGTTCGCGTGGAAGGCCGCGAGCGCGTGATGATCGGATGCCGCTCGTTTGTCGCGCCGTTCGCGGCCCTCGATGGCTCGCTCGGCCCGATCGCGATCGGTGACGACACGAACATTCAGGACAACGTGATGATTTCCGGCAAGCTGGTGGTGATCGGGGATCATGTCAGCATCGCCCACGGGGCGACGATCGTCGGCCCGGCGTCCATTGGCGCGCGTGGTGGCAAGCCGGCGTTTGTCGGCTTCAACTCGATCGTGGATGGCGCCCTCGTGGAGCCCGACGCGATGGTCACGCACCTCGCGAAGGTCTCGCCGGGGATCATCATCCGCTCCGGCAAGAAGGTCCTGCCCGGGAAGTGGATCCGCACCCAACAGGAAGCCGATGACCCGGCGCTGGGCAAGGTGACGGCGGTGACCGACGCCGATCGCGCCTTCATGGCGGGCGTGCTCCACGTGAACGGGAGCTTTGCGGCCGGCTACACCGACCTGTACCACTCGGCGCCGGCGCAGGTGCGCGGGGTGGGCCGCGATCCGGGCCACTCCGACTTCAACCACGATGCCGACCAGCCGAAGTTCGCGGGGGCCGCGGTGTCGCGCCCGGACTCCAAGCTGCGGATCGTTGGTGGCGTGGAAATGGCCGACTCGTTGTCCGCCGTCGA
>JAEUJK010000271.1 GCA_016794735.1 Gemmatimonadota bacterium
CGGGCCGCGACGATCTACCGCGAAGGGAGCGCCCGCGACGACCTCACGCGCGTCCTGATCCACCTGGCCACGTTGTACGTGGACCTGCGGCGCTGGACCGCCGCTGAACACGCACTCGCCGACCTGCACGCCCGCACGGGCGCCGGTGCGGGTGGCGAGCCGGCGACGGTCGCGCGACTGGAGCTGGTGCGGGCGCAGATGGCCATCGACCGGTCCAACGCGGCGCGTGCGCGGATGTCGGCGGAGCGCGCGCTGGACCAGGCTCGTCGTGCGGACGACCCCGTGTTGCTGGCCGAGGCGGTCGCGATGAGTGCGCTGGTGGCCCGCGAGCTGGGCGACGTGTCGCGGGCACTGCAGCTCATCGAGGACGCGGAGCGCCTGGCACGCACGCACGACGACACGATGCTGGCGGGCGAGCTGGCGTGCGCCCGGGTCGAGGCGCTGGCGCGTCGCGACGACCATCGCGTGACGCTGCACGCACTCAACGGCGCCTACCGTGCCCTGGTGCGCTTGTTAGGCGAACCCGGCCCGATCGATCGCGCGCGGCGGCTGCGCCGGCTCGAGGCGGAGTTCGTGCAGGTCACCCGGCGTTGGGCGCAGCGCTTCGAGGGGCTGGATCATGACACGGCGGGCCACGTGGATCGCGTGGCCGACCTGACGTGCGAGATTGCGCGCCGCATGGGCGTGGATCCGGCGTCGTTGCTGGGATACCGCGTGGGCGCGTACCTGCACGACCTGGGCAAGACCGCGGTACCGCCCGGGATCCTCAACAAGCGTGGCCGCCTGACGCCCGAGGAGTGGGCCGCGGTGAAGCGGCATCCGGTGGCCGGCGCCGAGTTGCTCGTCGGGACCGACTTGCCGTGGGAAGTGCGGCCGATCGTCGAGGGGCACCACGAGTGCTGGGACGGCTCGGGATATCCGCACGGTCGCGCCGGCGAGGAGATCCCGCTTGCGGCACGCATCACCTGCGTCGCGGATGTGTACGACGCGCTCATCACGCGCCGGCCGTTCAAGCACGCGTTAGGCAGCGACGAGGCGATCGAGGTGATGCGCCGGGACGTGGGCCGCCAGTTCGACCCGGCCGTGTTCCGCGTGTTCGAGGACGTGTTGCGCGAGGGGATCGCGATTCCCGGGGTGACCTCGCCGGCGTCGGTGCGGCCGGAGATCACGACCGAGGATGAACTCGTCGACGACCCGCTGACCGGTGTGGTGGAGTTTGCCTCGTGGGGCCGCCGCGCGGCCACGATGCTCGCTGCCCGCCGGTCCGCCGCGAACGACGCGTGCCTGCTGCTGATCGACGTCGACGACTTTGCGCGCGTCAACACGACGTACGGCCGGTTGCAGGGCGACGACGTGTTGTGGGCCGTCGCGAAGGTGTTGCAGCGCGGGTTGCGCGCGGGTGACCTCATCGGGCGGCGTAGTGGCGACGAGTTTGTCGTGCTGCTGCCGGAGACGTCGCTCGAGGTGACCCTCGAGGTGGCCGAGCGGCTGCGCGCGGGCGTGGCCGAGTTGCGGTGTGCGCGCCGTTCGGCCCCGGACGAGGCACTCTCCGTGACGGTGAGCATCGCCGTGGCGCATGCACCGACGGACGGGGAGACGGTGGCCGCGCTGCTCGCGGGGGCCGATCGCGCACACTTCGCCGCATCGCGCACGGGGAGCAACCAGGTCATCGGCGTGGTGGCCCCGGAACCGAGTCGTGGCGCGGCCGCCCTCGACTTCTCGGCGTTCACCGGGCGCGAGGACGAGTTGCGGCAGGTGGCGTCGTACCTGGACCAGGCGGTGGGCGGCGAACCGCGCGCGGTCACCATCAGCGGCGAGGCTGGCGTCGGCAAGACCGCGTTTGTCCGCCAGCTGGCGGCCGAGGTGCGCCTGCGTTCCGCCTGGATGGTGACGGGCCAGGCGACCGGCGACGGCGTGGCCGGGGCCCTCGCGCCTTGGGCGGGCGCCATCACCAAGCTGGTGGAACTCGGCGGCACCGGCGACCGGGCCTGGCTCGCGCTGCCGCACTGGCTCCCGGGGGTCTTCCCGCAACACGACCCGACCGCGACCGAACCGTCGCTGCCGCAGATCCAGCAGGAGATCGTGGCCTTTGTGCGTCGCGCCACGCGGACGCAGCCGCTGGTGCTCGTGCTCGAGGACATGCACCTCGCACCGGCTGGGAGCTGGGCCGTGCTCGACGCCCTCGTGAGTGGCGTGGACGACGAGCGGCTCCTGGTGCTCACGACGATGCGTCCCGAGGTGCAGCCGGGGGCCGTGGAGTGGCGTCGGCGCGTCCACCAGCATCCGCGCCATGCCAGCGTGACGCTGCGTCGCTTTGGGCTCGACGACGTGCGGCGCTGGATCCGCGCGGTCTTCCACGACGCCGCGCCGGGCGACGACGTCGCACGATGGGCGTTCGAGCTGTCGGAGGGGATCCCGCGGCTCGTGCTGCACCTGCTGCGCGCCGGTTGTGAGGACGGCACGATCTGGTACGGTGGCACCCGATGGGAGTGGCAGCCACCTGCTGACGGCACGCCGTCGAGCGGGGTCGGCTTTGTCCTCGAGCGCCGGCTGGAACGCGTGAATGCATCCACCCGCACGATGCTCGCCACGGCGGCCCTGCTCCAGCCGGACCTGACCATTGAGCTGCTCGTGTCCGTGCTCGGGATCCCGGAGGGCGAGGCACGCCGCGCCCTCGACGACGCGATCGGGGCGAGTGTCCTGGTGCCGGTGACGGCGCCCGGCACGGCGACGACCTACGACTTCACGCACCCGCACCTGCGCGACGCGTGCCTGCGCGGCACACCGGAGCGCCAGCGGCAACACGTCCACGACGTGGCGGCGCGTGTGCTGGAGCTGCGGGCCCCGACCAGCGTGCCGACCATCGCCGCGCACTACCACGCGGCCGGCAACGACGCGGCGGCCTTCGACTACGCGTCGCGTGCTGCGGAACGCGGCATGGCACACGGGGCGCACGACCTGGCGTTGTCGGCCCTGCAGGTGGCGCAACGGTATGCGGCCTCGAGCGAGGAGCTTGCCACCCTGCGCGTGCGGCACGCGGAGATCGCCGTCGCCGCTGGCCAGTACGGCACGGCGGCCTCGTTATGCGATCTCGCGTTGGAGTGGCTGGACCGCCAGCCGACCAACGCGGTGACGATGCGTGGGCGCGTGGTGCGCGAGTGGGTGCAGTGGCGCCGTGGTCGTGGCGCGTCGCGGGCCGCCGAGGGATTCCGTGGCCTGGTGGACGAGGCCGCGCGCGTGGCACCAGACACGGTTGCACCGGCCGCACTCGCCGGCGCCGAGGTGGCGATCGCACGCGCGGCGTGGCCCGAGGCCATGGCCCTCGCGCGGCGCGCCACCGATGCGGCGATGGGCAACGACACCGTGCTGGCGACCGCGGCCCTGCGCCACGGCGAGGGTGAATACGCCGAGCGCCCGGGGGCCGGGCTCACGCGGTTGCGCGAGGCCGCGACCCGCAGCGAACGCACCGGCGACCTGGGGCTGCGGGCGCTCGCCGCGCTGACGCTGGGCAGTGCCCTGGATCGCGACGCCATCTCGGCGGAGTCGGAAGCCCTGCTGACGCAGGCGCTCGAACACGCGCGGAGCGCGCACGACGCGGCGCTCACGGCCGCGATCTCGCGCGCGTTAGGCATGCACCGTGGCCGGCAGGGCGCCGCGGTGGAATCCCGGCAGTGGTTCGGCGACGCCGAGCGGCTGTTCACCACGCTCGAGGACGAACCGGGCCGGGTCATCACGCTGCTGCAGGGTGCGCGCCTCCTGCGCGACCAGGGGGAGCGCGATGACGCCTACCGACAGTTTGCTGGCGTGGCACGCCGGGCCCGCGAGATCGACCTGGCCTGGGTGGAGCTGGCGGCCCTCGCGGGCGCGGCCCTGTCCAACGGGGGCGCGGCAAGCGAGGAAGGGCAGGAACGCTGGCACCGCGCGAGCCAGCTCATCAGTGAGGCGCGCCCCGATTGGTGGTTCCCGGGCCGCGAACTGGTGGATGCCTTTGCGGTCCAGGTCGCCCTGGTCGGTGGGCAGTCGGGCGCCGCGTTCGACCTGTTCCTCCGGGCACGCCGAAGGTCGGAGGAGCTCGATCCCTGGGCCGCAGCGTGGCTGGTGGCGGAGTGTGCGCCACGACTCGAGGCGGCGGGGGTGCGTTCGCTGGTGACGACACGTCGCGATGCCGCCGAGCAGGCCCGCCGGCGCGGATTTGCGCTGCTGGGCGAGTCGCTGAACTGACGGGGCGCGTCCCGCGTCGGTGGCCCTTCATCGAACTATCATCTTCTCCCGTATTCCGCCGCTGGTCCGGGGGCTTCAAGTTGCCCACGTGATTCCGCGTTGGATGGGTCCCGCCGCGTTTCGCGCGTTGCTCATGGTTGGCCTCCTGGTGCCGCTCTCGCTCGCGGCACAGCCGCGGCGCACGCGTCCGATTCGTCCCGGCCCGATCCCCGGTGGCGAGATCGTGATCGAGTCGACGGACAGTGGATGCGAGGCCCCGGACCAGGTCGACGCCGGACTGGTGAACGTTCGCCTGTTCAACCGCGGGAGCGCGCTGCGCCACGTGGAGTTCATTCGCCGCGAGCGGCTGACGCCGCTTTCCGAAGTGCGCGAGCTGGTGCTCACCAACGATCGCAACGTGCCGTGGCTGCGCGCGCTTGGGGGCCCCGCGCCCGCGGCGCCGGGCGGCGTTTCGTCGGCCACGTTGATCCTCGAGCGCGGGAACTACGTGTTGTCGTGCGTCTTTGCCGGCACACCCAGCCTGCGCCAGCCGTTCCCTGATGGGATCGTGAAGGAGCTCACTGTGACCGCCGGCGTGGGTCCGATGCGCCCGGCCACACTCCCGGCCGCGGAACTGTCGATGCGGTTGTTCGAGTGGAATTTCGTGGTGGACGGTCTGCTCTTCGCTGGGCGCCGCACGATCAGGGTGGAAAACGCCGGCCGACTGGAGCACAACGTCTGGATCGCGCGGCTCCTGCCCGGACGCACACCCGAGCAAGCCGCGGCGTGGGTGAGCGACCCGCGCGGGGCGCCGCCATTCGAGGCCGTGGGAGGCACGACGGAGATCGAGGCGGACCGGGCGATCAACATCACCGTGGATTTCCTTCCCGGGGAGTACGTGTTGCTCTGCACGCTATACAACCCGCTCTCGCGCCGGACGCACATCGGGCACGGGATGATGAAGGCGGTGCGGGTCGTGAACTAGACGGCAGACGGCAGGCGGAGGACGGAGAACGACAGCGGAAGGGCCATTGGACAGCATGGGGGCGTGACGGGTGCTGGCACCCGGGTGGTAGCAGCGGTGGTTGGCGCCTAGGTTCCCGGCAGCCTTCACCCAACCCCGTCCATGCGACGACTCTTCCTGGCCGCACTCGCGGCGCCCCTCGCGCTCGGCGCGCAGGGATACGAATTCGACTCCCTCACCATTGCGGCGCTGCGCTGGCGGCAGGTCGGCCCGGCGAACACCAGCGGTCGCGTGGCAGACGTGGAAGGGATCCCGAGTCCTTCCAAGACCTTCTTTGTCGCCGCGGCCGCGGGCGGCATCTGGAAGACGACCAACAACGGGGTGACCTTCCGCCCGGTCTTCGACAACCAGCGCGTGATCTCCATGGGCGACCTGGCCATCGCCCCCAGTGACACGATGCAGGTGTGGGCCGGGACCGGCGAACCCAACTCCCGCAACTCGATCTCGCCGGGCGGCGGGGTCTACAAGTCCACGGACGGCGGCCTCACCTGGACGCTGATGGGACTGGAGAAGACGCAGGCCGTCGGCCGCATCGTCGTCCACCCGACCAATCCCAACATCATCTACGTCGCCGCGTTAGGCGCCATCTGGAACGCCAACAAGGAACGCGGCCTCTACAAGACGGTCGACGGCGGGAAGAGCTGGGAGCTGGTGAAGTTCATCTCCGACAAGGCGGGGATGGTCGACGTCGCGCTGGACCCCTCGGACCCGAACGTCGTGTGGGCGGCGAGCTGGGAGCGCGTGCGTGGGCCGTATTTCCTGCAGTCGGGCGGCCCGGGCTCCGCGCTGTGGAAGTCCACGGACGGTGGCACCACCTGGACCGAGGTGAAGGGTGGCGGCTTCCCCGAGTCGACCAAGGGGCGCATCAGCATCGCCATCTCGGCGTCCAACCCCAACGTGATCTACACGATGGTGGAGGCCGACACGATGCCGAACCCGGCGCCGAAGGTGGCCAAGGGGCAGCCCGCGCCGCCAAAGAAGCCGGCACAGACGCGCCCCTCCGGACTCTACCGCTCCGAAGACGGCGGCAAGACGTGGACGCGCACGAACAACGAGAACACGCGCCCGTTCTATTACTCGCAGGTCCGCGTGCACCCGAAGAACCCGAACCGCGTCTACTGGTCGTCGACGCCGGTGAAGGTCTCCAATGACGGCGGGAAGACGGCGATGAATGCCACCGTCGGCATCCACGTCGACCATCACGCCATGTGGATCGACCCCGTCGACCCGGATCGGATGGTCGTGGGCAACGACGGCGGCATTGGCATCTCGTACGACCAGGGTGGGAGCTACCTCTTCCCCAACACCTTTGCGATCGCGCAGCCGTACAACGTGTCGTTCGACATGGCCGTGCCCTACAACATCTGTGTCGGGCTGCAGGACAATGGGTCGTGGTGCGGGCCGAGCCGGCGCAAGAGCGGCGTGATCACGAGCGCGATGTGGAAGGTGGTCGGTGGCGGTGACGGCTTCGTGACCCAGCAGGACCCCACCGACCCGAACATCGTCTACTCCGAGTCGCAGGGCGGCAACATCGGGCGCGTGAACATGGCGACCGGTGAACGCACCGGACTGGCCAAGCCCAACTGGCGCGCCACCTGGATGATGTGGGAAGACTCGATCATCGTCGCGCGCGGCGACACCATGGTGCCCGAGACGCCAGCGATGAAGAAGCGCATCGCCGAGCTCAAGGCACGCCAGAAGGCCGACTCCGCGGGCCTCGACCTGCGCTGGAACTGGAACACGCCATTCATCATCTCGCCGCACAGCGCGTCCACGCTGTACATGGGTGCCAACCGCGTGATGAAGTCCACCAAGCGCGGCGACGAGATGTTCCCGATCTCGCCGGACCTCTCATACGCGGACACGATGAAGATCCGCGTGTCCACGCGCACGACGGGCGGCATCACCCCGGACAACACGGGCGCCGAGACCTACGGCACCATCGTGTCGCTCGCGGAGTCGCCGCTGCGCCCAGGGCTGCTGTACGCCGGGACCGACGACGGACGCGTCTGGAGCAGCCGGAACGACGGCGGCGCGTGGGAAGAACATTCGAGCCGCTTCCCCGGCCTGCCGGCCAACGCCTACGTCTCCGAGATCGAGCCGAGCCCGCACGACTCGTCAACGTTCTTCGTCACCTTCGATCATCACCGCGCCGGCGACTTCACGCCGTACGTCTACATGACGCGCGATGGCGGCAAGACCTTCACGTCGATCGCGGCCAACCTCCCCACGGGCGGGCCGGACTTCGTGCACGTGATCAAGCAGGACCCGGTGAACCCGAACCTGCTGTTCGTGGGAACCGACGTGGGCGCGTATGTCTCGGCCAACATGGGGCGGTCCTGGCAGAAGTTCATGACCGGGCTCCCGACGGTGCCGGTGAACGACCTCAAGATCCATCCCCGCGAGCGCGAGTTGATCGCGGCAACGCACGGGCGTGCCGCGTGGATCGTCGACATCGCGCCGCTGCAGCAGCTCAATGCCACCGTGGCGGCTAACGACGTGCACCTGTTCGAGCCGCGTGTCGCCCAGCAGTGGGGCGAGCAGATCTACGAAGGCCAGGGCCCCGGCGGGGCCTCGTATGGCCACCTCTGGTACGCCCAGGCGGTGCCCGCCTACGGCGCCGACATCACCTTCCGCCTCACGACCCGCGGCAACGCGCCCACGCGCGTGGTCATCCAGGACGTCACCGGCGACACCCTGCGCACCCTCACCGGCCCGTCCGGACTTGGCACGCACAAGGTCGTTTGGGATTTCCGCGGCAAGGCGCCGGCGCCCCGGCCCCTGTCGCCGTCGCAGAAGCGCGACTCGGCGAATGCCACCAACCGTCGCAACTTCGTGTTCGATTCATTGGCGAAGAGCGGGATGGATTCCACCGCATTGCGCAACTTCCGCCGCATGCTCGAGGGTGGGGACATGGCGCAGATGATGCAGGCTTTTGGCGGTGGACCGGGCGCTGGTGCCGGAGGCCCGATCCCGGCCAGCAGCTTCGACCGGTTCAATGCGCGACCGGGTGAGCAGGCGGCCGCGGCACGACCCGGTGGCGGCGGCGGCGGTGGTGCTGCCGCTGGTGCAGCTGCCCAGGCAGGGATCACCGACCCCAACGTCGCGTTCCAGATCATCCAGCTGATCAACCCGCCGGGCGCCAATCCCTTCCAGGCGCTGCAGGGTCGTGGCCAGGCGCCACTGGTGGGTCCGGGCGAATACCTCGTGTCCATCACGCAGAACGGGAAGACGGTGAAGCAACGCCTCAAGGTCGAGCGCGCCAGCGGGTCCGGCGCCGTCTCGTCACCGTTCGAGGAAGAGCACCGCTAGTTCGTCCGGGCAGGCACCGCGTGATCGACGCGGTGCCTGCCACGGGCGTGTCGGGCCGCGCGGCGTCGTGCGCGCGCATCGGGAGTGGGTCGCGTGTCGAACTCCTCCATGAGCCGCAACGGAGGTTTGGGGCCACGCGACTGGAACGTGCGCTGCACCGCGCGATCCATCCGCTCGGAGAGCACCACGTACACGATCGCAATCGCCACGAGGTAGAACAGGGTCGTCATGGGGTACGGAAGTCGTACCCTTGAGCCTACGACCGGCGGCGTGAAAACGGTGTTAAAGTTGCGCGGGTTCCGCCGCCGGGACGGTGGTCGCGTCCACCGCCGGCAGCGACATCACGAAGGCACTCCCGCCGCCCGCGCGTGGCTCGTGCCGCACCCCGCCGCCCTGCTCCACCGCCAGCCGCCGCGCGATCGCGAGGCCGAGCCCGGCCCCGCCGATGTCTGGGGGCACCCCCGGGCCGCGATAAAACGACTCGAAGATCCGCTCGCGTTCCGCGGCCGGCACGCCGGGGCCGCGATCCAGGATGACAAACTCGATAAAGCTGCCTTGTCGTCGCAACACCAGCTCGACCGGCGCGCCGGGTGGGCTGTACTTCCGTGCGTTCTCCAACAGGTTCACGAGGGCGCGCAACGCGTGGGTGAAGTCGAACCGCCCCAGGAGCAATGGCGCCTCCCCATTGGCCGTGCCCTCGATGCGTGTGGTCACCTGGCCGGG
>JAEUJK010000317.1 GCA_016794735.1 Gemmatimonadota bacterium
GCGATGAACACGTAGTTCTTGTGCCGCCACGCGGTGTGCGTCCCGCGAATGAAGCCCGGACCGCCGACGGCCTCCACGTCGCGATACAACGCGTTGAGGTCGTACTTGTATTGCGTCACCAGCTGCGGGTTCGACGGCGAACCGCCCTTCATCCCGTTGCCGACGTCCAGGACCACCAGGCCATCGTTCCACCACGAGGCGTACAGCAGCCCGTCCTGCACGTCCATGTCGTGGAGCGAGCGCCCCGCATCGCCGTGGGCCTTCGGCGTCTTCCACTGCCCGACTTCACGCGGCTTGTAGGGGTCCGTGATGTCGACGATGTGCAGGGCGCCGGTGCCATCATTGGTGAGGTACACGTGCGTCCCGTACTTCTCCTGCCGCGAGATGAACGCCGAGTGCACCCCAGAGGTGACACCGTCGGTGAACTCGCTGATCACCTTGGGATGCTGCGGGTCTTCCAGCGAACAGATCACGATCCCGTTCTTGCGATCACTCGCTCCCTCGCGCGTGAACACGAGGAACCGACCGTCGGGGGTCGTCATGATGTCGTTCACCCGACGCGTGTTGGTCACGATGGAATCCGTGACGGTGGGCTTTGCCGGGTTGGAGATGTCGATCGCGTACATCACGTCGCCACCACGCCCGGAACCGAGGTACGCGGTCCGCCCATCGGGGTGGAGCCAGAGTTCCTCGGTGCGAAAGCGCGTGCGGGGGAGCCGCCCCACCACCGACATCGGGCGACGGACGTCACGCGGACCCACTCGCACGAGGGCGTGTGCGGTCTGGCCGCCCTGCGATCCGGTGACGAGATACTCGCCCGGTTCGTACGCCACAAAGGTCCCCTGCTGGTCGATCACCCCCTGGCCGGGCGCAAACGACCAGCTTGTCGCCAGCCCGGCGATGGCGCGGCCCGCACCGTCGCGCGCCGTCGCACTGAGGCGGATCGCATCACCCTGTCGCGCATCCACGCGACCCGGCGTCACCTCGAGCCGCGCGACTCGCTGCGGGACGACCTCCACCTCGATGGCTTGCGTGACATCGCCCACCTGTGCCGTGACCCGGGCACGGCCCGCCGTCGCGCCGCGCACCATGCCGCTCGCATCCACCACGACAGACCGGCCGCTGCTCCGCCAGGTGACGGCGTCCGGCCGTTCATCGTTGGTACGCGAATAGACGCGCGCGGTGAGGTGAAAATCCTGCCCCACGGCGAGGCGCAGCGTGCGGTGGGAGGGCTCGATGCGCGCCGCCGGTCCCGGCACCATGCGCACATCCACGCGGGTCACCACGGGCCGCGCCCCCGGCACCGTCGCCACGACCACCACCGGAATGGTCCCGGTCGCGCCGGACCGCACGAGCCCCATTGAGTCCACCTCGGCCTCGAACGTCCCGCCGTCGGCCTGGTACCGGACCCGCGCGTTAGGCACGGGCTGCCCCGAGGCGTCGAGGGCCTGCGCACGCAACCGCAGGGTATCACCCGCCACCATCTCGGGCTTGGCCGGCGTCACGACCACACGCGCCACCGGACTGGCCGCAGCCACCTGCAGGAAGAGGATCGGGATCAACATGCGCAGTCCGGGTGAATCGGATGGAGGGAGGGCCAGCTGCCGCGCGGCCTGGCGACAGGCACCAGGCCGCGACGGCGTTACGGAACGACCTGGGACTTCGGCTCCATCTTCACGATCCAGAGCCCCGAGTTCATGTCGTTGAGGAAGATCAGGTTGTTCTTCACCACGACGCCCCACGTCATCGTCGCGTTCGGCAGGCGTCCCTGCGGGCTTTGCGGCTGGAAGTGCGAGATTTCGCGTCCCTGCTTCTGCAGGTCACCCTTGAGTTCGCCCGACACGTCGAACGCGTGGAAGCCCGAGTTGTACGCGCCCATGTAGAGGGTATCGCCCGCGGCCCAGATGTTGTGGACGCCGCCGAACTCCGGCTCGTAGTAGGCCACGCTCTTCGGGTGGAAGATGTCGCTCACGTCCACCACCTGCAGCCGTCCGTACGCGCGGCCGACCTTCTTGCCGAGGGCGTTCTGCACTTCCACCGGGTCGAACACCTCGTCCGCGATGAAGACGTAGTTCTTGTGCCGCCATGCCGTGTGCGTACCGCGGATGTAGCCCGCCCCTGCCTCGGTCTCCACACGCGTCCGGTACAGGGCGTCGAGGTCATACTTGAACTGCGACACGAGCACGGGCTTGGACGGCGTGCCGCCCTTGATCCCGTTCCCCACGTCCAGGATGATGAGGCCGTCGTTCCACCAGCTGCCGTAGAGCAGCCCGTCCTGCACGTCCACGTCGTGCAGCGTGCGGCCGACATCGCTGTTCCCCGGGCGCGGCGTCTTCCACTGCGCCACTTCACGCGGCTTCGCCGGGTCGTCGATGTTGATCATGTGGACCGCCCCGGTGCCGTCATTCGTGATGTAGGCATGCCGGCCGTGCTTCGGGTCGGTATAGATGAAGGCCGAGTGCACCCCGGAGGTCACGCCGTCGGTGAACTCACCGACCTTCCTGGGGTGCAGCGGGTCTTCCAGCGTCATCACGACGATCCCGTTGCGCCGGTTGTCCGCCCCTTCGCGCGTGAACACCAGCACCTCGCCCTTCTCGTCCGTCATGATGTCGTTGACGATCCGGAAGTTGTCGACGACGGAATCGACGATCGCCGGCGATGCCGGGTTGGAGATGTCGATCGTATAGAAGCGATCGCCCCCGGCGTGTGTCCCGAGGTAGGCCACCTTGCCGTTCGGGTGCACCCACACTTCCGACGTCACGAACGCCGTGCGCAGGACCGAACCCACGACGGACGTCTTGCGGCGCACGTTGCGATCGGTGAGGGTCACCGAGACGTCGCCACTCACCCGTCCGAGGTTCGCCGTCACCAGGTACGTGCCGGGCTCATACCCGACAAACGATCCGTCGCTGTTGATCTCGCCGCGCCCCGGGGCCATGGTCCAGCTGGGCACCAGCCCGTCGATCGTGCGGCCGGCCGCATCCTTGACCTGCACCGCAAAGCGCATCACGTCGCCCTGGCGCGCCGACGCCGAGGTCGGCGTCACGGCGACCGTGGCCCCCGCCGCATTCAACACCGACACCTCGAGCGTGCTGCTCGCGGCACCTGCCGTGGAGGTGATCGTCGCCCGCCCCACCGCGAGGGCGGTTGCGAGTCCACGTTCATCCACGCGAATCACCGCGGGCGCCGACGACCGCCACGTCACGCGGTCGGTGGCCGAGTCTCCCTCGGCTGACCGCGCCAGCGCCTGCAGCGGCAGGCGCTGGCCAACGAGCATGCGCGTCGGACGCGGGGAGATCGCGACGGTGGCCGCCGGACCGGGCACCATCAGCACCTCGACCCGTGCGGTGATCGGGCGGCTCCCGGCCACGAGCGCACTCACCGTCACCGGGAACTTGCCGACAGCGCCAGACGTCACGAGGCCCGTGGAGTCCACCGCGGCCTCGAAGCCCGCGCCCCCGGCGAAGTACCGGATGCGCGCGTTAGGCACCGGCTGCCCCGCGGCGTCGACGAGTCGCGCCGTGAGCCGCAAGGTGTCCTTGGCGACCATGCGCGGGTTGGTGGGGGTCACCACGATGCGCGGGCCCTGCTGGGCCGGTACGATCGAGGTGGCCAGGACGGAGGCAAACGCCAGGGAACGAAGGAACGGCACTCGCATGACGGAGGATGGCTCGGGGTTCACACAATAGAGCTCCTCAAGCTCGCTTCCCCCGTCACGCGGAGCAACGCCCCGACGCACGTCGGGCACGGATCGCCATGCGACCCGTGCCCGACACGACTGCCTGGACCAGCCGACCGCCGCCTTACTGCCGCATCCCTGCCGGCACGGCGCCCGGTGCCTGCGAGGCCCACGGCATCGGCGGCAGCTTGCGCGCCCGCGGCCATTCCTCGTCCAGCGTGTTTGCGTTGAACAGGCGTCCGTTCACCATCACGCGGCTGATCGAGTTGGTGTTGCGGATGTTCACCAGCGGGTCGCGGTCGAGCACGAGGAGGTCTGCCATTTTGCCGGCCTCGAGCGAGCCGATGTCCTGGCCCATCCCGATCCCCTCGGCGCCGTAGATCGTCGCGACGCGCAGGGCGTCGTGCGTCGACAGGCCGCCGCTCTGCAGCATCCAGATCTCCCAGTGCATGCCCAGGCCCTGGAGCTGCCCGTGGGAACCCGCGCCAATGCGACCACCAGCCGCGACCGTCTTGGCCACGTCCTGCGCGTGCTGGAAGAACGAGTACTCCTCCTTGAGGAACCACCCGCCGGGGCCCGGGCTGCCCCCGGCCCCACTCCCACGGCGCCGGATCTTCCCGTCAAAGTCCACCGGGTGCGTGAAGCGCTTCAGCTTCGCATCGTTGACCAGATCCTCGTTGGTGTACCAGTAGTTCTCGCCGAACGGCCCGCCGTAGGCCACGATCAGCGTCGGCGAGTTGAGGGTCTGCGTGCCCTTGTACCACTCGAAGACGTCGTCGTACTTCGGGGTGATCGGCAGGGTGTGCTCGATCCCCGGATAGCCGTCGATGCCGTGCGTGATGTCGAGCTTGTGGTCGAGGCCACCCTCGGTGGTCGGCATGATCCCCAGCTGCTTCGCCGCCATGATCACCCACTGGCGCTGCTGGCGGTTGCCGGTCATGTACATCTTGAGCGTGCCGGTCTTGTAGTAGTCGGCGTACCGCTTGAGCACCTGCACGGCGTGCGCCGAGTCGCGGATCATCTCGCCGAGGAAGACGCCAGGGCCCGTAGTGTAGATACGCGGGCCGACCATCTCGCCCGTCTCGACGCGATCCCCGTACGTCAGGAAGTCGGTCACCGCGGTTTGCGGGTCGCGGGTCGTCGTCGTGCCGTACGCGAGCGTGGTGAGGTACTGCCACGTTTGCGTGTTGTGGATCTGCGGCGTGAGCCACTGCGGGTGGTAGTGCGTGTCGACAAACCCGGGAATAATGGTCTTGCCGCTCACGTCGATCGTGCGTGCCCCGGCCGGGATACGCACGCGGCCGCGCGGACCGATCGCCTCGATGCGGTTGTCGCGCACCACGATGTCGGCGTTGGCGATGATCTCCTTCCCCTTCATCGTGATGGCCCGCCCACCGCGCAACACCACCACCCCGCGCGGGATGTCCCGCGACGCGGTCACCGCCACGCGGACCTCGCTCGGCTTGTACCCCGGGGTGTCCTTCTTCGCGGCCGTCGAATCGCGCTTGGTCGTATCCCGCGGCGCCGCCGCCTTCGCCCGGGCGTCCGCCTTGAGCGAGTCGTCGACGACCTTGGCGCGATCGAGGTCGTAGGTCCACACCGCGTTGCCCAGCGCCCACATCACGCGGCGACCATCACCGGACCAGTGCGGGAACTCCCCGCCAATCTCGTTGAGCTTGCGCACGGGAACCGCGGCACTGCCCGGGGCGGCGACGCTGACCGTCGGCGGGGTGGCCCCCACCTGCGGCACCGTGATCGTGTACATGTCCATCCCCACGAGCGCGAAGGCCTGGTCGCCACGGGGCGCCATCAT
>JAEUJK010000343.1 GCA_016794735.1 Gemmatimonadota bacterium
CCGGATGGCACCGTGTGGCTGACGTCCGGCATCGGCCCGAACCAGCTCCCGATGACCACCATGGCGCTCATCCTTGGTGGGCACGTGCGCGTCGGGCTGGAAGACAACGTGTACTACAAGCGGGGCGAGCTCGCGCGCAGCAATGCGCAGTTGGTGGAACGCGCCGTGCGTCTCGCGCACGAGTTGGGCCGCGAGGTCGCGACGCCCGCACAGGCGCGCGCCATGCTCGGCCTCTCACCGACCCCCACCAGCTATTGACCCTGGACGACAATCGCGCAGCGTCGACCCTGCCGTCTGCCGTCTGCCGTCTGCCGTCTGCCGTCTGCCGTCTGCCGTCTGCCGTCTCCAACGTCTCACACCATCCCCCGTGACCAAGCTCAAGCGTGATGTGGGCACCTTCCAGTTCTTTGCCTTCGCCTTCGGCGCTGTCGTTGGCGTCGGCTGGGCCGTCGTGCTGGGCGACTGGCTGCGACAGGCCGGCCCGCTCGGTGCGATCCTCGGCCTTACGGCGGGTGGGTTCTTCATCATCCTGATCGGCCTCTGTTACGGCGAGATCGCGGCGCTGATTCCTGGCAGTGGTGCGGAGATGGCGTATGCGTACGAGGTGATCGGCGAACGGACCGGGTTCCTCATGGGATGGTTCCTCGCATTCATCTACGTCACGGTGGGCGGCTTCGAGGCGATCTCGATCGGGTGGATCCTGAGCGCGCTCGTGCCGGGGCTCGAGGGACCGGTGCTCTATACCAGCCTTGGCTCCGAGGTACGGGCAGGCACACTGGCGTTTGGTGTGTTGGGGATGGGCGTGCTGGGTTGGCTCAACCTGCGCGGCGTGCGCTCGTCAGGTCGCGCGCAGGACCTGCTGGTCGTGGTGTTGCTGGTGATGGCGGTGGTGTTCCTCGCGGCGGGCCTCACACGCGGCGACGTGGCCAACCTGCAGCCGTACTTCGTTCGCAGTGAGTCGGGTTCGATCTGGCCGGGGGTGCTCGCCCTCTTCATGACGGCGTCCTTCTGGTTCGGTGGCTTCAATGTCGTGCCCACGATGATGGAGGAGCGCGATGCCGGCACGTCGTACGCCAAGGTCGGTCGCATGATCGTCCTCGCGATCCTGATCGGCATGGTGTTCAAGACCGGCGTGGTGTTATCGGCGGCGATGACCATGCCGTGGCAGGAGCTCGTCGGCGCGAACATCCCTGCGGCCACGGCGTTCGAGAAGGCGTTCGGCTCCGTGTTCCTCGCCAAGCTGGTGCTCGTCACGGCACTGCTGGGGCTGCTCTCCACGTGGAACGCGATGATCGTTTGCTCGTCGCGCATCCTGTACGCGCTCGGGCGTGCGAACTTCATCATGCCCGCGCTCGGGCGCGTCCACCCCGTGTACGGATCGCCGTCGAACGCGATCCTGCTGACCTGCATCGGGGCGCTGCTCGTGACGTTGCTGGGGCGCAATGCCATCCTCCCGATCGTGAACGCGTCGGCCGCCTGCCTCGCGGCGGGGTACATGGTGAGTTGCTGGTCGGTGATCGCGCTGCGCCGTTCGCGACCCGATGCCCCACGCCCGTTCCGCGTGCCTGGAGGACTTCCGACAGTCGTGGTGGCGCTGGCGTCGGCGCTCTTCTCCTTCGGCCTCGCACTGTACCAACCCTGGGTCGATGCCAAGGGCCGCATCCCGCTGGAGTGGGTCATGCTCGTCGCGTGGGCGATCATTGGTGGCATTGCCTGGGTCTCGGCGGGGAAGGTGCGTGCGGCCTTCGATCGCGAGACGCGCCGCCGTATCATTGTTGGTGGTGCGGACGTCTGACCCCGCCTGTCCTCCCCTCACTCCCGGTTCCCATGTTTCGCCTCGCCGTTGCAGCATCCCTGGTTCCCGCGGCCCTGCTTGCCCAGCTCCGCGGCGAAGCCCTTCGCACGCGGATCGACTCGCTGGTGAATGCACCCATCAAGGCGGGCCAGGTGGTCGGCGCCTCCGTCGCCGTGGTGAAGGGGCGCGACACCATCCTGGTGAAGGGATACGGCAAGGCGAATGTTGAGCTGGACGTCGCGACGCCCGTGGCTGGCACCGCGATCTACGAGATCGGGTCTATCACCAAGCAGTTCACGGGTGCGGCGATCATGCAGCTCGTCGAGCAGGGGAAGGTGAGCCTCGACGACGACGTCACGAAGTACCTCCCGACCTTCAAGACCGGCGGTCGGAAGGTGACGCTGCGACGCCTGCTCGACCACAGCTCGGGCATGCGGAGTTACACCGAGATCGCCGCTGCGCGCAGCTTCTTTCCGCTGCAGCTGCCGCGCGACACGATGCTGCGGGTGGTCGAGAGCCAACCCTGGGACTTCGAACCCGGGGAAGAGCAGATCTACAACAACTCGGCGTTTTACCTCGTTGGGCTGGTGATCGAGAAGGTGTCTGGCATGCCGTACGGGGAGTACGTCAAGAAGAACCTGTTCGATCGCGCCGGGATGCCCGATGCACACTACTGCTCCGAGACGGCGATCAAGCGCGGCAAGACGTCGGGGTATGACTTCGATGCGTCCGGCCCCATCCAGAAGCGCCCGCTCAGTCACCAGTGGCCGTATGCCGCCGGCTCGCTCTGCATGACGGTGCGCGACCTCGTCGCCTGGAACGAGGCGCTGCACCGGACGAACAAGATCCTCTCGGCCGCCTCGTACAAGGAGATGATCCGGCCCGACACGCTCAACGATGGTTACCGCGTGGGATACGCGAAGGGCCTGTCGCTCACGCCGGTGCTTGGACATCCGTCGCTGCATCACGGTGGCGGCATCAACGGATGGACCACCGAGAACATGTACTTCCCGGCGGAATCGCTGAGCGTCATCGTGTTCTACAACACGAGCGGGCCGTCGGGGCCGTCGGAAGTCGCGGAGGGGATCGTGCGGGCGATGCTGGGCGTGCGGGAGCCCACGGCGGTGCCCGTGACCGGTGACATCGCGCGGTTCCGTGGGACCTTCGCGGGGCGTGGGCGCGGTGTGCCGCAGCAGCTCTCGATCGAACCCCGCAACGGCACCCTGGAGGCCGTGCGGGGAGCACAGCGACGGCCCCTGGTTCACGTCGGCAACGGCACCTTCCTCCTCGGGTCCACGAAGTTCGTCTTCGCGGAGCAGGGGGGACGTGTCGTTTCGCTGCGCGTGGACAATGGGAGTGGGAACAACATCCTGCGTCCGCGCCCCTGAGTCTGGTCAATCCCTGACTTCACGTCGGGGGTTCCCTGCCACAGGGATCGATGCGGATGGCGAGGTTTGGCCGCATGCGATTCCAGACCATTCTCGAGCCGTTCCGCGTTCGTTCCGTGGAGCCGATCCGGCACACCACGCGGTCCGAACGCGAAGCGGCCCTCGCGCGCGCGCACTACAACGTCTTCCAGCTCGACGCGGCTGACGTCCTGATCGACCTCCTCACGGACTCCGGCACCGGCGCGATGTCGGCCGCGCAGTGGGGGGCCATGATGCAGAGCGACGAGTCCTACGCGGGGGCTCGCTCCTTTCATCGCTTTCGCGATGTGGTCTCCGGGATCACCGGCCTGCATCACGTGCTCCCCACACACCAGGGACGCGCGGCGGAGCGCATCCTGTTCAGCACGGTCGCCGGCCCCGGGGATGTGATCCCCAACAACACACACTTCGACACCACGCGCGCGAACATCGAGGATCGTGGGGCGACGGCGCTGGACCTTCCGTGCCAGGAGTCGCGGGACCCGCAAGCGCTGCACCCGTTCAAGGGGAACATTGACCTGGTGGCGCTCGACCGGGTCCTCACCGAACACGTGGGCCACGTCCCGCTCGTGATGATCACCGTCACGAACAACTCCGGCGGCGGGCAGCCCGTCTCCATGGCGAACATTCGCGAGGCGCGCGCCGTCTGCCAGCGCCACGGGGTCCCGCTGTTCCTCGATGCGTGCCGCTTTGCCGAGAATGCGTGGTTCATCAAGCAGCGCGAGCCGGGGTACGCCGAGCGTTCGGCGCGCGAGATTGCCCAGGAGATGTTCTCGTATTGCGATGGGGCGACGATGAGCGCCAAGAAGGACGGCCTCGCGAACATCGGCGGCTTCCTCGCGCTCAACGACGACGCGCTGGCGCAGCGCTGCCGGAACAACCTCATCCTCACCGAGGGATTCGTCACCTACGGCGGGTTGGCGGGATACGACCTGGAGGCGATTGCGACGGGGCTCACCGAGGTGCTCGATGAGGAGTACCTGCGCTACCGTGTGCGCTCGATCGAGTATCTCGCGGAACGGTTGCAGCGTGCCGATGTCCCCATGCTGTTGCCCCCCGGTGGGCACGCCCTCTACATCGATGCGCGGCGGATGCTCCCGCACATCCCGTGGAACGAGTATCCGGCGTGCGCGCTCGGCGCCGCGTTGTACATCGAGGGGGGCATTCGCGCCGTCGAGATCGGGAGCCTCATGTTCGGTCACCACCCGGATGGGACCGAGGGCCCGGCGCCCCACGAACTGCTGCGCCTCGCGTTCCCGCGTCGCGTCTACACGCAGAGCCACGTCGACTACGTCGCCGAGGTGATGGCGTACGTGCGCACGCGTGCGGACGCCATTCGTGGCCTGCGCATCACGGAACAGCCGCCGGCCCTGCGCCACTTCAGTGCGAAGCTCACGCCGGCGCACGGCAGCCTGATGGTCGACTGACCCCGGGGGCCCAGGTGGGCCCCCGGGGAACCCGCGCGCTACTGCACGATGCCTAACGCGCGCCAGCGGCGAATGACGTCGGCGAGCACGGTGGGGAAGTACGCCATCTGCGCGCGCTGGTCCGTGGTGGGCGGCTCCGACACGCGAATGATGTTGCCGTACAGGGCCGCGAGGCGCTGGGTGAGTTCGCTGGCCGTCAGGGCGACGTCCGCGACCTCGGTGACGCGCGGGGCGAGCCGCCGGCGTTCCGCCTCGGGCAACGCGGCCAGGCGCTGCTGCTCGCGACGCGTGGTGTCGGCCATGGCGCTCGCGGCGCGATACATCGTGGCGACGCTGTCGATCGACCCGAACCACGCCACACGCTGCAGCTCGTTGAGGATGACCCGCGGGTCCTCGCGCACCTCGAAGCGTTGCTCGAAGCGTTCGCCCTTGAGCGTGAGGCGCGCCGTGTAGGTGCCGGGCACCACGAAGCGGCCCGGCAATCCGCCACCGAACCCTTCGTCGTCGTCGCCGCCGGCGCGACCCGCCGCGAGGGCAGGGAGCCGGAGGTTCCACGTCACGCGACGGATCCCCGCGCCCGCCCCGGCCGCCATCGGGACCGACGCGACCTGCGCGCCACTCGCATCGTGGATCGTGACGTTCGTGTTCCGTGGGACGCTGTCACGCACCCACGCATCGATCACCGCGCCGTACGCGGGATTCTCGCCACGGTAGTACATGTCGCCGGTGTGCGCACGGATGCTCGCCATGCGCTTCATCACTGCCGGGTTGATCGTGAAGAGGTGCCCCGCGGCCTTCTGGATCTCCGGGGTGATCTCCTGGATCGCGTTGATCTGGTCCATGATCCAGATCCCGCGGCCGTGGGTGCCGAGCACGAGGTCGTTCTCGCGCGGCTGGATCGTGAGGTCGTTGATCGGGACATTCGGCATGTTGTTCCGCAGCGACCACCACTTCGTCCCGCCGTCGATGGTGACGAACAGGCCGAACTCCGTGCCGAGGTAGAGCACCTTGGGGTTCTTCAAGTCCTCGCGGATGGAATGCACCACGCGGAACGCCGGGAGGTCGCCCACGATGGAGGTCCAGGTCTGGCCGTAGTCCGTGGAGCGTCCGAGGTAGTTGGTGTAGTCGTTGGCCTGGTGGCCGTCCCAGGCGACGTACACCGTGCCGTCGGCGTAGCGCGAGGGCTCGATGGCCTTGACCCACGTCCCCTTCGGGACAAACGGGGCCTTGCCGGTAAGGTCGGTCCAGGTCTTCCCGCCGTCGCGCGAGACCTTGAGGTTGCCGTCGTCGGTGCCGCCATACAGCAGTCCCTTCACGCGCGGGGATTCCGCGAGGGCGGAGGTCGTCGGGTAGTAGGACACGCCGTCGTCGAGGGAGGGGGTATCCTCCTGCGGGGCCTGGCCCATGATCTTGAGCGTCCGGCGGTCGACGCCGGTCGTCAGGTTGCCGAGCGACTCCCAGGTGTCACCGCGATCGCTCGACTTGAGCGCGATCGCCATCCCGCCCATCACCGTGTTCGCGTCGTGCGGGGAGATGAGGAAGGGCGAGTTCCACCCGGCCGGCGGGATCTTGCGCCCGACCTTCGGATCCGGTGCGCCCCAGTTGCCGAGCTTTGGTCCCTCACCCTCGCGCGGCGTCGGGCGCAGGTTCTTCGCCTCGAGCGTGCGCAGGTTGACCTTCGTGATCCCGAGGTACTGCGACGACACGTACACCGTCTGGTTGTCGGTCGTGTCCACCACGTTGAAGAAGCCGTCGCCGCCACCCACCCGGAACCAATCCTCGTTCTGGATCCCCTGCGTGGCATAGGTCTCGTTCGGGCCGCACCAGGAGCCGTTGTCCTGCAGGCCGCCACACACGAGGTAGGGCGAACCGGTCGAGACGGAGAGGCGATAGAACTGCGAGACCGGGAGGGTCGAGACGTAGAGCCACTTCACCCCGCGGTCATACGAGATCCCGATCCCGCCGTCGTCGGCCTTGATGAGGTGGCGCGAGTCCTTCGGGTTCACCCACACCATGCGATCGTCCCCGTGCAGCGACTGGCGCGGTTCACGCCACGTCTTGCCGGAGTCGTCGCTGACGGAGTACTGCACCTGGTACAGGCGGCTCTGGTCGCTCGGGTCCACGCGAATCTGCGACGAATACCCAGGGCGCGGGTTCCACGTGCTCATGTGGCGCCAGGTCTCGCCGCGATCCTCGGACCGGTACACGCCGCCACGGCGCTCCGCGTACGACACCGACGATGTGTAGCGCTGGCCCTGCTCGAGCGAGATGTAGACGATCTTCGGGTCCTTCCGGTAGATCGAGATCCCGATGCGGCCCCAGTTGCCGCTAGGGAGCCCGGTCACCAGGCGCTTCCAGCTCGAGCCGCCGTCTTCGGACTTGTAGAGTCCGCTCCCGGGACCGCCGCCGACAAAGCCGAAGGGCTGGCGCCGCCGCTGGTACATCGCCGCGTACACGATGTTCGGGTTCGATGGGTCGAGGGCGACGTCCACCGCGCCGGTGTCCTCGTCCTTCTGCAGGATCGGCGCCCACGACTGGCCACCGTCAATCGACTTGTAGAGTCCACGCTCCCGGCTCGGCCCCCACAACGCCCCCGGCACCGCGACGAAGATCGTGCTGGAATTCGTGGGGTCGACCACGATCCGCGCGATGTGCTTGCTGTCGCGCAGCCCCATCTGCTTCCACGTCTTGCCGGCGTCGGTCGACTTGTAGATCCCGTCGCCCCACGAGGAACTCTGGCGGTTCGTGGCCTCGCCCGTCCCCACCCACACGATCTTCGGGTCCTTCTGGTCCACCGCGAGCGCACCGACCGAGTGCGTCGCCTCGTTCTCGAACACCGCGGCCCAGGTGATCCCGTTGTCCGTCGTCTTCCACACGCCGCCGGTCGCGCTCGCGGCGTAGAACTCGTACGGGTTCGCCTCGTTCACCGCCACGTCGGTGAACCGACCGCTCATGTTCGCCGGCCCGATGTTCCGCAGCGGGAGGAGCCGAAACGGGGACAGCGCGGCGCCCGGCTGGGCCGGTGCCTGCGTCGCGGCCTGCGCCGGCGTCTGGGCTGCGGCCGGCACCGAAACGAGGGTGAGGAGGGCGGGGAATACCAGCGAGGCGACGCGCCGCATGTGCATGTGGCAGGAGGTCTTGGGGAGGATTGCTTGGGCCAACGCTACCCTCCGGCCCATGGGGTCGGAAGTCGCCCGCGATTCCGATCCGTCGGGGGCTGGACAAGACGGAGATGTGTAATTACTTATCTCAGCACAGAGAGACTCACTCCAATACTACATCGCCCCATGCGCCGTTTCGCTGCCCTCGCCGTCGCCTTCCTTCTCGCCGCTCCCGCTGCCGCCACTGCACAGGCGAGCAGCTGGACCATCGATCCCGTGCACTCGGAGCTCACGTTCCGCATTCGGCACTATGTGACCAAGGTGCGGGGCACCTTCGGCAAGTGGAGCGGGAGCATCAGCGCGGACCCGAAGAACATCGGCGCGGGTTCCGTCGCCGTCTCCATCGACGCGAAGTCGATCGACACCAACAACGAGAACCGCGACAACCACCTCCGCTCGAACGACTTCTTTGCCACCGATTCCTTCCCGACCCTGGAGTTCAAGAGCAGCCAGGTGACGGTGAAGGGCGAAGCGGTCACGATCCAGGGGAACCTCACCATCCGTGGCAAGTCGAAGCCGGTCACCCTCACCGGTTCGTTTGGCGGAGTTACCAAGGACGCTCAGGGCAAGGAGCGCATCGGCTTCGAGGCGTCGACCAAGATCAATCGCCTCGACTACGGCGTGTCCTGGAATCGCGCCATCGAAGGCGGCGGCATCATGCTCGGGGACGAAGTCGAGATCAACATCACGATCGAAGCCGTGAAGAGCTGACGCTCC
>JAEUJK010000363.1 GCA_016794735.1 Gemmatimonadota bacterium
CGAGGGACTCCGCGACCAGTACGACTTCATCCTGATCGACTGCCCGCCATCACTCGGCCTCATCACGCTGAACATGCTGACGGCGGCCGACGGAGCACTCATCCCGCTCCAATGCGAGTACTTCGCGCTCGAGGGGATCTCCCACCTGCTCAAGACCATTGACCTGATTCAGAAGGCCCTGAACCCGGCGCTGGTGATCGATGGCGTTCTCCTGACCATGTTCGACGCGCGGCTCAACCTGTCCCGGCAGGTCGCAGCCGACACCCGCGCCTACTTCGGCGACAAGGTTTTCAACGCAGTTGTCCCCAGGAACGTCCGACTCGCAGAGGCTCCGTCGTTCGGTAAGCCCATCATTTCTTACGACATAGCCTCGGTCGGCTCATCGACCTATCTGTCATTGGCCAAGGAAGTTATCGAGCGGACGCAAACGCATGTTTCCCGTAACGTCGCGGCCGCTCAGGGCTCCTGACTTTTCACAGCCGCTTCCACATTTGCACAACTGGCTTGCCTTCCTCCCTGACCGACATGACCCCCGCTGAGAAGCCACGACGCCTCGGACGAGGCCTCGAGGCCCTCATTGCTGCCGCCGCCCCGCCTCCTGCCGCACCCGCGGCACCGGTGGCCCCGGCGCCGGCCGAGCCCACCAGCGCGCTCCGCGACCTCCCCATCGCGGCGATCCATCCCAATCCCTTCCAGCCGCGCCGCTCGTTCAACCCGGAGGAACTCCAGGAACTCGAGGCCAGCCTGCGTGCGACCGGACTCCTCCAGCCGATCACCGTACGCCAGGTCGCCGAAGGGACCTACCAGTTGGTTGCAGGTGAGCGACGCCTGCGTGCCGCAACGCGCATCGGGTGGACCGACATTCCCGCCATCGTCAAGGAGTTCGACGATCGCGACATGCTCGTCCTCGCCATGGTCGAGAACCTCCAGCGCTCGGACCTGAACCCGATCGACGAAGCCCTCGGCTACGAACGCCTCACGCGCGACTTCGGCCACACGCAGCAGCAAGTCGCCGATGCGGTCGGCAAGGACCGCTCCACGATCGCGAACTTCCTGCGCCTCCTCACGCTGCCCGAGGGGATCCGCAAGCTCGTGCGCGATGGACAGCTCACCCTCGGACACGCCCGCGCCCTGCTCGCCCTGCCTAACGAGCGCGCCATGCTCGAGGCCGCGCGCCGGGTCGTCGACGAGGGACTGAGCGTGCGACAGGTGGAACGCCTCACCCACGAATCACGCCCGGCCCCGACCACCGGCAAGCCCGCGGCCGCGCCCGCACCCCGCGGCGCGAGCGCCCAGGACGCCGAGTTGCGCCGCATCACCGAACTCCTGCGGCGCCGCCTGCAGACTGATGTGCGCATCGACATCCAGGCCGGATCCCGGGGCGCCGTGATGCTCAACTTCTACTCCGCCGACGACCTCCACCGGCTCGTCGAACTGGTCCTCGGGTCCTCACTCGACGACGCCTGATTCCCTCCTCATGTCCATCTTCAACAAGCCTTCCACCGACCGCCCCATGACCCGCGCCGAATCCGCCAGCGGTGAAGCCACCGTGTCCGTCATTGGTGCCGGCATGCGTATCGTCGGCAACGTCGAGTCCAATGGTGTCGTGAAAGTCGAGGGCACCATCGAGGGCGCGGTCCGCGGCGCCCGACAGGTCCTCCTCGGCAAGTCCGGCGTGATCCTCGGCGACATCCACGCGGCCGATGCCGTCATCGGCGGCAAGGTCGTGGGATCCGTCGTCGCCACGGAACGCGTTGAGTTGCAGGCCACCGCCTCCGTCGAAGGCGACGTGAATACCCGAAGCATCGTGGTCTTCGAGGGCGGACAGATCAACGGCACCGTCCGGATGGGCGATGCCGCTGCACGCGCCCAGGGAACGCCAGCCATCCGACTGGCGGCTGACGCCTGACCGATTGAGTGCCCCCATGCGCTGGACCCGATACGTCGCTACCGCCTTCGCCACCGTTGCCCTCGCCTGCCAACCCAAGGGCGAGTCGCCCGCGAGCGCCGAGTTCAAGGTCGCGCTCCTCACGCCGGGGCCCATCAGTGACAAGTCGTGGAACGGTGGCGCGTACGATGGACTGATGCGCATCCGGGACTCCCTCCAGGCGCAGGTCAGCCACATCCAGACGAAGACGCCGGCGGAGTTCGAGGAGAACTTCCGTCAGTACGGTGCGCAGGGGTTTCGCGTGGTCTTCGGACACGGCTTCGAGTTCCAGGACGCGGCGATGCGCGTCGCCCCCGAATTCCCCCAGACGATCTTCATCACCACCTCGGGGAGCACCACGGGGCCGAACCTCGCCGGGATCCGCTTCGCCTTCGAGGAGCCGTCGTATGCCGCCGGCGTGCTCGCGGCTCACATGAGCAAGTCGGGCCGCATCGCAGCGATCGGCGGCACGGAACTGCCTCCCGTGAAGGCGTCGTTCGAGGCCTTCGCCGCCGGCGCACGCTCGGTGAAGCCGGACATTCGCGTGGCGATCTCGTACATCGGCAACTGGGACGATGTCACCGCAGGCAAGGAACAGGCGCTCGCGCAGATCGCGGGGGGCGCCGACGTGATTTTCCAGAATGCCGACGCCGCCGGGCTCGGGGTGTTCCAGGCTGCGCGTGAGTCAAAGAAGGCCTGGGTCTTTGGCTCCAATGCGGACCAGAACGGGATCGCCCCCGAGGTGACGTTAGGCAGCGTCCTCATCGACCTGCCGCTCGCCTTCGTCGGCATCGCGCGCGAAATCAAGGACGGCACCTTCACCCCCCGCGTCGTGGCCCTCGGCACGGCGAGCCAGGTGGTGCGCCTCGTCCTCAACCCGTCGGTCGCGGACCAGGTGCCTCCGGCCGCGCGTGCCGCCGTCGACTCCACCGTCGCCGCCCTCGCGTCCGGCCGCTTCACCATCCCGGTCGCCTCGCGCGACTCGACGAAATGAGCGGTCCGACGGCGGCGCGGGTCGCGAACTTCCTGGACGAGCGCCTCGCCACCAGCGCGTTCCCGGACTATCCGCCGGCGCTCAACGGACTCCAGCTGGATCATCGCGGGCCCGTGCGAAAGGTCGTGGCTGCGGTCGACTATTCGCGGCGCACCGTCGATGCTGCGATCGCCGCGGGGGGCAACCTGCTCCTCCTCCACCATGGGATGTTCTGGGGTGGCAACCAGCGGCTCGTGGAGCACGCGTATGCGCGGCTGCGCGACCTGGTGATGCACGACATCGCCGTCTACGCCTCGCACCTCCCGCTCGACGCGCACCTCGAACTCGGCAATTGCGCGCAACTCGCCTCGCAACTCGGGCTCACGGTGTCGGGGCGCTTTGGTCAGTACCAGGGCGTGGCGATTGGCGTGATGGGCGACGCGGATCTTCCCGTCGACGAACTGCTGTCCCGGGCGCGGGCCTTTTCGTCGTCATACGGCGGCGCCGCGCGCGCCTCGCACGAAGTGGTCGGCCAACGCTGTCGGCGCTGGGCGATCCTCACCGGCGCCGGGGCAGACTCCTCCACGTTGCGCGAGGCACGCGACCGCGGGATCGACACGCTCATCGTCGGCGAGGGACCGCACCACACGAC
>JAEUJK010000380.1 GCA_016794735.1 Gemmatimonadota bacterium
ACCGCTGGCGCCGGCGGCCGGACACGACCTGAACTACATCGGCCTCACCGGCGCCCTGCACGCCATTGGTAGTGCGGGCGGCGCACCCGTGCCCCCGCTCAACCTGGTGGGCGACTTCGGCGGGGGCGGGATGCTTTTGGCTTTTGGCCTCGTCTGCGCCATCCTGCACGCGCGGAGCACCGGGATCGGGCAGGTCGTCGATGCCGCGATGGTCGACGGCGCCTCCCTCCTCATGGCGCAGGTCTATGGGCTGCGGGCCTCGGGGATGTGGCCCGGGGAGCGCGGAACGAACACCCTCGATGGCGGGGCGCATTTCTATCGGTGCTACCAGTGCGCCGACGATCGCTGGGTTGCCGTCGGGGCGATCGAGACCCGGTTCTACGAATCGATGCTCGCCGGCCTGGGGCTCACGGATGCCGACCTGCGGGACCAATGGAATCGCGACCGATGGCCCGACTTCGCCGCGCGGCTCGCGGCGGTCTTCCGCACCCGTCCGCGGGACGCCTGGGTCGAGCGCTTTGCCGGCACCGATGCCTGTGTCACGCCGGTCCTCTCCATCGAGGAAGTCCCCAGCCATCCGCACAACCGTGCCCGGCACGCCTTCGTGGACCGGGCCGACGCCACCGAACCGGTCCCGGCCCCCCGATTCTCGAGGTCGTCCCCCGGCCGGCAACCGGCCCCCTCCCTCCCCGAGGTGCTCGCGGCATTCGGGCTGGGTGACACCTGAACCGGGCGACTTCGCCCTGCCCTCACCGGCCGCCCCCTGTTAAACTCCCCGATTCGCACGACCGGGAGACGTGGCCGAGAGGCTGAAGGCGGCGGTTTGCTAAACCGTTATAGGGTCTTAAAGCCCTATCGAGGGTTCGAATCCCTCCGTCTCCGTAGGACCCATTGGCGGCAGGCGGCTGGCGGCAGACGACATTCGTCTCGACCTCCCCCTGCCGCTTTCTGCTTTCCCGAATGACCAACACCCCTCGCCTCCGCTTCGCCCCATCGCCCACGGGCTACCTGCACGTGGGCGGCGCGCGCACGGCCCTCTTCAACTGGCTGTACGCCCGCAAGACCGGCGGCAAGTTCCTGCTCCGCGTCGAGGACACCGACAAGGCCCGCAGCACCGAAGAGTCCACCCGCGCCATCTTCGAGGGGCTCACCTGGCTCGGACTCGACTGGGACGAGGACGTCGTCTTCCAGGGCGCCAACCTCGAGCGCCACCAGCGGGACGCCTTTCGCCTCCTCGACGCCGGCCTCGCCTACCGCGACTTCACCACCGCCGAGCAGCTCGACGCCCTGCGCAAGGACGCCGAGTCGCGCGGCGAGACCTTCACCTTCAATCGCGCGCTGGCCGAGCTCGCCCCCGACGAACTCCAGCGCCGCCTCGATCGCGGCGATCCATACACGATCCGCTTCCGCGTGCCCGAGGGCAGCACGTCCTGGGATGACCTGGTGCACGGCACCATCACCTTCCCGAACAAGGACATCGACGACTTCATCATCCTCCGCTCGGACCGCACGCCGATCTACAACTTCGCCGTCGTCTCCGATGACATCGACATGGGGATCACCCTGGTCATGCGCGGGGACGACCACATCAGCAACACCCCCAAGCAGATCCTCCTGTACCTCGCGTTAGGCGC
>JAEUJK010000405.1 GCA_016794735.1 Gemmatimonadota bacterium
CGAAGGTGCGCAATCCCGAAATCCGCGAGCAAGGGTTCGTCGCCGGCCAGCAGGATGTTCTCCGGCTTGAGGTCGCGGTGCACGATGCCACGCGCGTGCGCATGCTCGAGCGCACGGAGCACCCCGCGCACGATGCGCACCGTGTCGGCCACGGGGAGCTCGCGTTCGCGCGCGAGGCGCCCGCGCAGGGACTCGCCCTTGAGGTACGGCATCACGTAGTAGAGCATCCCGTCCGCCTCACCCGAATCGAGCAGGGCGACGATGTTCGGGTGCGCCAGTGATGCCGCGATCTCGATCTCGCGCAGGAACCGCTCGCTCCCCAGCGCCGCCGCCACCTCGGGCCGCAGCACCTTGATGGCGACCGGGCGATGATGCCGGAGATCCTCGGCGAGGTAGACCGTCGCCATCCCCCCGCAGCCGATTTCGCGGTCCAGCCGAAAACGGCCTGCCAGCGAAGCCGCGAGCGTATCGAGCCAGCCTGGCATCAGTTCGAGGTGTGCGGTGGGTGCGGTGCCCATGGGGCAACCCTCGGAAGCAATGTTCACTCGGCGGGTGGCGTGACGCCACCGGTGGCAGGGCCCTGTGCGCCGTGACTCGCCGGATCCGATGGACCCCGAGGGGGCAACGCCCGGTCGCAAACGACGATACCTTCACGCACCCCTCCCACTGCCCATGCGCCTTCGATCCACCGTACTCGCGATCGCCGCCCTCGCTGGCACCTTCGAACTCGGTCGTGCCGCCGAACGCCAGGCGCCTCGTGTGTACGAACTGCGAACCTACACGACGGTCGCCGGACGACTGCCGGCCCTCCATGCCCGCTTTCGCGACCACACGATGCGCCTCTTCGAGAAGCATGGGATGCGCAACATCGCGTACTGGACCCCCACCGACAGCGCGCGTCGCGACAACACGTTGATCTATGTGTTGTCCCACGCCAGTCGCGAAGCGGCAGACGCGAGTTGGCGTGCCTTCGCGGCGGACACGGCGTGGATCCGGGTGCGCAACGCGAGTGAAGCCGACGGCCCCATCCTCGCGCGGGCCCCGGAACGCACGTGGATGGTGGCCACCGACTACTCACCGGCGACGCGCTGAGCGCATCGCCGGTACCACGGCCGTCGCCTGCCACGCGACGGCCGCGCGCGTCAGAGCGTGCTGAGGAACGTCACGAGCGCGCTGCGCAGGTTGGCGGGGAGGGTGCGGAAGGCCTCACGCGACGACAGCCCTTCCCCGCCATGCCAGAGGATGGCCTCGGTCAGGGTGCGAGCGCGCCCATCGTGGAGGAACCCCGATCCCGGCACGACCGTCTGGGACAGGCCAATCCCCCAGAGCGGTGGGGTGCGCCACTCCTGGCCATTCGCGAGAAACTCCGGACGACGATCGGCCAGCACCACTCCCATGTCGTGCAGCAGCAGGTCCGTGTAGGGATGGATCACCTGGTTCGACGCCGCCGGGACGCCAGGCAGCGTGCCCGTCGTGAACTGCGACACGTGGCAGTTCGCACACCCGATGGAGTTGAAGACGGCGTTGCCCATCCGGACGGTGCTGTCGTTCATGTTGCGACGCGCTGGCACGCCTAACGTCTGCGTGTAGAACGTCACCGCGTTCAGGCGGCTGTCGGCGAGTTCCGGTGCGTGCCGGGCACACGCCGCGTACACCCCCTCGCAGTTCTCCGCGGGGAACACGCTGCTCGTGACCCCGATATCCTCGTTGTAGGCCCCAGCCACCTGTTGCCGGATCGTCGGCGTCGAGGCCTTCACGCCAAATCGCCCGAGGGCAGTCCGCTGGGCGATCGCGTCCCACGTGGTGTTGGCCCGCCCGGAGATCCCGTCCCCATTCACGTCGGATGGGTCGGCGAGCGCGAGGATGGCTTGCGCGGGAATGGCCTCGAGCAACCCCATCCCGATGCTCGGCGGCGCGACCCGAGGTGAGTACTGGATCCCACCTGGCAACGGCCGGTGTGGACTGACCACCGTAAGCGCCGGCCGTATCAGCGAGAATCGCTGGCCATCGCCATACAGGCCGGAGATCGCCGTGTGGGTCACCGTCACCCGGCCCTCGAGCGCGACGGGCTGGACTCGTCGCGTCTGCAACTGGGTCCCGAAGTTCGGGACGGACACGGGCCCACCGTTCGAGCTGGTGCCGGGAAGGGACATCTTCAGCACCATCGACAACGGTTGCAGCGACGCCCCGGCCGCCGGCAGGATCCCGCGGCCATTGTCGCGGTGGCATCCCTGGCAATACACGTTGTTGAACTGCGGGCCGAGGCCGGTGTTCGGGAAGTACTCGGAGGCAAAGTGGACGTCGCCGGCGTCGTGCACGGCGAGCTCTGCTGCGGTGAGGTTGGGTGCCGGCTGATCGTAGGCGGCGGCGGTGAAGTTGAAGGTGGTCATTGCACCACCGAGCAACGCGTCGGTTGCCGGTAGCGGCGGCACGGGCACGATGGCCGCATGCACCCCGGGCGCGAGCTCACCCCTCAGCATGGAACCGGGAGTGGTGGTCGGCGCATCAGCGCAGGCAACCGCAAACGCGGCGAGCCCGGCGACGTGCAGAAGCGCGCGGTCGCTCGTGCGACCCGCAACCATGTGACCCATAGGACCCGAGTCCGAAGAGAACTCGGTATTCTTGGTCGCGTCCCGCGTCGTCTCTATGACGTGGCGCACACTTCGGGCGCATGCGCTTCACGCATGAGCCCGGTGCGCCGGGTGCGTCGTTGTCGTTACTTGACGGTCAGGATCTGGAGCCCGCCGGACCCCGAGGCGACAAACAACGCCTTGCTGTTCGCCGCCACGAAGTTGGCGGACCCGGCCAGGGCGAGCCTGCCTAACGCCTGCACGGCCACCCGTTCCCCCGAGCGGCGACGCCGATGGTCACTCACCGCCACGGACACGCCGCCGGCCCCATCGGCCGTGAGCACCAGGTCCTGCACGAGGGTGACCGCGTTGGTGACCAGCTCGTTCGCGGCCGGGAACCCCGTGGGCACCGGCGGGCTCGGCAAGGTGCCGCTCTGCACGCCACGCACCATGTCGACCACGTGCACGCCACCGTCCCCGGCGGAGACGAAGGCCCAGTCCCCGTCCAGGGTCACCGTGGACTTGGCATCAGGGAATGAGCCGCCCGGCAGGGACACCATCGCGCTCATCGCGAGGGAATTGGGGTCGTACACGCGCAACCGCGCCGGGCTGCCCTGCGACACCGCGAGGAAGTTGCCTTGCGGCAGGGAGACCGCACGTGCGTCGGTGAACCGGTCCGTGCGCACCAGCCCGAGGTTGCTGCGCGAGAAGGTGGAGAGCCCACCCACCCCCGCCCCGCCAGACCCGGAGGTGACAAACACCCGACTGCCAGTCACGGAGACGCCGGTCGCAATGAACGAGGGGACCCCGACGCGATCCGACTTTGCGGTCAGCTTGCCGCCCGACAGCTGCAGGCGCTCGAGCACCGCCGGTTCGGGAAAGACACCATCGTGCGCCGCCGTGGCGAGGTAGACGTGATTCCCGTCCACGTCCAGCGCCGCCACGTCGGTCTTGTTGAGCAGCGCCTGCGACACGAGGCGTGGATTGGTCGGGTTGTTGATGTCGAACACCTCGACGGCGCCGAGCGCTGTCTCACCGAGGGTCATGTAGGAGACGTAGGCGTATTCGCCGCGCAGGGCCACATGCGTCGCGAGGAGCGACTTGCCAGCCGCAGAGGGCGCCCGCACGAGCGCCTGCAGCGTGAAGGTCGGCGTTGACGTGTCCGCGGTCGTACGCAGCAACACCTCGCTCCCCGGTGTCCCGATGATCGGGACGTCCACCCCGCCGGTGCTCTGCACGCGGTCGGCAAGGATTGCCTCGTCATTGGTGACCACGATCCGCTCGCCACCCGCGTCCGGCCGCACGCTGGTCGGCGCATCGGTACAGGCAGCGATCACGGGGAGCACGAGGGCGAACCAGACACCACGCATGGGGCAAGGACCGGTTGGGGAAGACCTGCAACCGATCTCGTAGCACCTCGCGGGCCACCCAACACCCATTTCGGGAGGCCTTGCAGGACAACGAGTTGCGCGATCGATGCGGCAGCTCCTGCCGGTCCCTCGTTTCGCCCGGTCTGCGCAGATCGCCGCGCTCCCGGCGTTTCTCCAGATCACCCCCGCCGCGTGGGCCCGCTCACTCGCCGGTCCACCAGCCAGGCGAGGGCGATCCCCAACGCGTAACACGCGAGGTCACTCCACAGGAATCCCTGGCCCAGCACGAGGGCGCCCGCGCGCGTCGAACGCAGCGCGTCCAGCCACGTGGTGTGTACCAACTGGCTCAGCTCAACGCTCCAAGCCACGGCGAGGGCAACCCCGGCCAGCGTGCGCGCAGCCACACGCGGCCAGGCCAGCGCGAGGAGCACGTACACCATCACGGCCCACAACACATCCCCCGCGTACGCGGCGACCACGGCGGGCTGGGCGCGCGGCCAGCGGCGGGAGGCGAGTCCCGCCGCGACCACGACGCACCAGACGACGAGGAGGGCCCGCCGACGGGCGGTGACCTCCGGGCTCACGTCATCGCGCGCGTTGTTTCCACGCGGCGAGCAGCTCCGCCTCCCGCTGGCGCGTGATCCCCGCGGCCCGCTTGGCACGCTCCGCGGCCGGGCGCGCCTTGTCCCACTCCAGGGTGTCGAGCGCCGTCACTGCAAACGGTCGGTAGGTCAGGCCGGCAGCGACCGCCTTGGCGACGCTGACGAACATGAGCGGGTCGCCGGGCGCCCAGGCCGGCATGTCGCTCCAGATCCGCACCTTCTGCTCGTCGAGGAACGACTCCGGGACCCACGTGAACGAGACCGCGGAAGACGTGATCGCGCGGCACCCGGCCAGCGTCTCGGCCATGGTCATGCGCGTCGCCGGCCCCGTCGCGTTGAAGATGCCCGTTGTCCCCGACTCGGCGAGCCGCACGATCCACTCCGTCAGGTCGCGCTGGTCGATCACCTGCGAGGCATGGTTCGGGTTGCCCGGCGCGAGCACCTCGCCGCCTTCGTCGATCCGGACCGGCCAGTAGGTGAAACGATCGGTCGGGTCCCCAGGCCCCACGATGAGCCCGGGGCGGACGACGCAACCACCACGAGGGAAGGACGACATCACGAGCTCTTCCGAGATCGACTTCGACAGCCCGTACGGCGCCTCATCCCCATCCTTGAAGTTCGCCGGCCTCGTGAAACGCTCCGCGGACTCCGGCACCGGCGTCGTCCGGACATCGCCCGCGGTCCGGTAGCTGAACGCGTCGGTGTTGTACGCCGAGATCGACGAGACAAACAGGTAATAGCCGGTGGAGTCGCGCAGCGCCTTCACGCTGCGGGTCACCCAGCGATAGTCGCGCGCATTGTTGTCCAGCACGGCATCCCAGGTGCGCCGCGCCAGGATCCCCAGGTCGCCTTCGCGATCCGCGATCAGGTGCTCCACCCCCTGCACCTTCGTGGCGCTGCGCCCGCGCGTGAGGATGGTGACCTCGTGCCCGCGGGCGAGGGCGTACTTCACCGTGTTCGGCCCGATGAAGCCGGTGCCGCCGAGGATGAGCAACTTCTTCGCGGCCGGTGTGGTGCGCGTGGTGGGCGCGGACGCGGCGCGTGCCACCGTCGGTGCGAGGACCGCGCCCGCGCCAGCCACCGCGGTGTCGCGGATGAAGTCGCGTCGTGTGTGTGCCATGGAACCCTCGGGGAAATTCCCGGCGCGTCATGCAGCCGGATGCGGGGAAATGCCCCGCCGACCGGGGCGCGTCAAGTCCAGTGACGTGTCGTTGGCCGGGCCCCACCCCCGAGGGCGCACCGCGCGCGACCGGTCAGTCGTAACGCAGCGCGCGCATCGGTTCGGTGCGACTCGCACGGCGTGCCGGCGACCAGCCCGCCCCGAAGGCGACGAGGGCCAGCACGACCAGGGAGCCCGCAAAAACTACTGGATCGTGGCCCTCCAGCCCGAACAGGAGGGCGCGCGCGGCCCGACCGAGGCCGAGCGCACCGGCAATTCCCAGGACGGCGCCGACGGCCGTCATGATCCCCACCTGGCGCAGCACGAGCCCCTGGACGCGCGCCCGGTCCGCGCCTAACGCCATGCGCACCCCGATCTCGCGCGTTCGCTGGGAGACGGAGTACGCGAGCACACCATACAACCCGACGGCGGCGAGCAGCGTCGCCAGGAGGGCGAAGGCCGCCGACAGGGTCGAGATCATCCGGTCGAGGAACACGTTCTCGCGCACCTGCTGCGGCATCGTCTTGAGATCCTCGATGGGCAGCGTCGGGTCAATCGACGCCATCACGCGGGGCAAGGCGCCCACGAGCTGTTCCAGTGGCAGTTGCGTGCGGATGTAGAAGTACATCCGGCTCACGATCCCGGTCTGCGACCACGGGCGATAGAACACCGGCTGCGGCGCGTTCTTCACGTCGTTGTATTTCACGTTAGGCACGACGCCGACGATCTGGACTGTCAGCGAGTCGCTGCCATTGTCCGACATGAATTTCCCGACGGCCTCGGTGCCCAGGTTGAACTTGTCGACAAACGCCTGGTTGACCACCGCGACCGCGGCACCACCGGTGACGTCCGAGGCCAGGAGACCCCGCCCGACGGTTGGCGTGACCCCCATCTTGCCGAAGTACCCCTCGCCGACCGCATTCCAGCGCGAGTTGCAGTCGACGTCGGGGAGGCATTCAAAGCCCTGCACGTTCACGTTGTTTCCCCAGCTGTCGCCCGAGAGGAGCGGTACCATGGAGCTGGTCACGGCGGTGACGCCCGGTTGGGCGGCCAGCTCCTGCTCCATGCGCCCATACAGGACCCTGGCGCGCAAGGTGTCGTAGCCCACGCGCAGCGGCGACACGGCGAAGGTCACCATGTTATCGACCTTCACCCCCAGGTCCACCCGACTCACGTTCGCCAGGCTCTTGAGGAACAGGCCGGCCGAGGTGAGCAGGGCCATGGAGAGCGCGATCTGCATCACCACCAGGCCGTTCCGGAATCGGGCGGCGACACTCCCGCCGGCGATCTGTCCCGCGCCAGCACGAATGGTGGAGATGAGGTCGGCGCGCGTCGAGTTGAGCGCGGGAAACAGCCCGAAGAGGAACCCGGTCACGACCGCAAGCACGCCCGTGAACACCAGCACCGGCCACTCGATGCGCAGCTGGAAGGTGGACTGTGCCTCGACGGGAAGCATGGTCCCGATCCCCTTGAGCGTCCACAAGGCGAGGATCAGGGACACCAGGCCGCCCAACACCGCAAGCAGCATCGCCTCGATCAGGAGTTGCCGGACGAGCTGGCGCCGCCCGGCGCCTAACGCCAGTCGCACCCCCATTTCCGTGGCCCGGTTGGCGCCGCGCGCGAGGAGGAGATTCGCGATGTTCGCGCACGCGATGAGCAGCACGACGCCCGTGATGCCCAGCAGCAGGTTGAGCGGGGTCTCCGCCTGGCCGTGGGTGCTGCTCTGTCCCCGGTACCCCGGCTCGACCACCATGCGCTTGGCCTTGAAGCGCGCCATGGTAGCGGCGCTCATCTCCTGCTGGAGCGGGGCTTCCACCTCGGAAAGGATCGGGGTAATCACCTTGTCGAGTCCCGCCTTGGCACTCTCGCGCGTCATCCCCGGCTTGAGTCGGCCAAACACGTACACCCAGTAGTCCCGCCGATTCTCCAGGCCGTTGTAGCTGCTCAACCACACGCGCGATTGCATGGGAACGAAGAGGACTGCATTCGCCCCGAACGTGGTGCCGATGAACTGCGGCGGGGCGACCCCCACTACGGTGTAGCTCCGTCCGTTGACGCGGAGCGGCTGGCCGATGACGTCGTCGCGAGATCCGAGACGATCGACCCAGAAGGCGTACGAGATGACGGCGACCAGGTTGTCCGCACCCGGTTCATTGTCCGCGGGAGTCAGCAGCCGCCCCTTCACCGCCTGCAAGCCGAGGGTGGAGAAGTACTGCCCGGTGACGTAGATCCCCTCGCCGGTCACGGGCACATCGCCGATGTTGACGCTCACCCCAAAGATGCGATGCCCGGCCACACCACTCAGCACGTCCTGCTGTTTCTCGATGTCGCGGAACATCGGGTAGCTGAAGATCACGTCGCACCCGCCGGACTGGTTGCACGAGTCCGATCCCTGGATCGGGCCCGGCATCGAGAGGTTCACCAGTTCATCCGGTGCCCGCACCGGCAGCGGCCGGAGCAACACCTGGTCGTAGAGCGAGTAGATCGCGGCGTTCGCCCCGATCCCGAGGGCCAGCGAGAGGATCGCGACCGCCGTGACGAACGGCGTCTTGATGAGCGTGCGGGCGGCGTAGCGGATTTCGCGCATGGGCGGGGAGAAGGACCCCCCTTCGACAGCCACCAGTCGCGCCGGGTTTGGAGCCTCCTCCCGGCGCGAGCAACGACAGCTGTGGCCTAGGTGCCCGGCCCCAGTCGTTGGAGCGCGGCGGCGATGATCGGATCGTGGGAGAGCGGTCGGCCCGCCGTGTCGAACGGCACGTAAACCCGTGGGGCGATCCCGTTCCATTCGATCACGTGCCCATCCGGGGCGTACTCGATCCACCGCGGCAGGAGATACGTCCATCCACCACCGAGGGTGCGCGTCTCCGGGTTGCCGGACCCGCCACCCGTGGTATCGCCCAGGGTTGTCACGTGCGGCAACGTGGCCATGGCCGCGATAAAGCTCTCGTTGGAGCTGAAGCACTGGCGACCCGTGAGCACCACCACCGGCGCGGTCCACGTCCACGGCCCGCGCGGCGCCACCGAACGCTGCGTCGGCGCGCCAAGCCCGGTGCCGCTGCGGAACCGCACCGAGCCCGCAGCGATCGTCTGCGAGGCGAAGCGCCCCGCCAGGGTAAAGGCGAGGGCGTCGTTGCCTCCGCCGTTCGCCCGCACATCGATGATCAGGGCGCGTGAAGGGCGCAGCGTGGTCAGCACCCCGTCCAGGTCGGCGTCGGTGAACTGCGAGGAGTTCCATGAGCCGATGGCGATGTAGCCGATGTCGCCAAACCGGGCATAACCCAAATTGACTTTCACCTGCGTCCACCCGGCCGCCGACACGACGGCCGACCAGCGCCGCACATCCCAGTTAGGGGTGCCACGCGGCGTCCACGCCCCCACGAACGTTCCGCTCGGCGTCCGGAACCCGATGTGCCCGTCGTTGAGCGGAGCCACCATCGCGCGCAGGACCTGCACGAGGCTGTCGACACTGGGCGC